>NZ_JAWDIV010000010.1:0-262877 GCF_032464655.1 Rhizobium sp. 25PS6 | reverse complement strand
TGTCCAAGTCCTTGGGCACGGGAGACACTTGGAACGGCCGCAGAGTTATTCACCGCGCGGACGCGCGGTTGCTGGATTCCTGTGACGAGCACAGGAATGAGGGTGGGACATGGCGCCATCCCACGCCAGCGTCCCGGAGCGCCGGCAATCAAGAGAGCCTCATCCTTGTACATTGGAGGTGCCGCGGCTCTCATTAGCCGACGCGCGGTGAAAGGGGAGTTGACCGTCTACGTCTGCTGGCAAAAGGCGATGCGGTTGCTGAAGGGGTCGGTGACGGTCATCTCGAGGCCCCAGGGTGCTTCCTCGACGCCGGGCTTCATGTAGCGGTAGTCCTTGCCTGAGAGTTCGGCGTGATAGGCCCGCACATTGGCGACGCGGACGAAGGCCTTGGCGCCGGGGCTGGCGTCGCCGGAATGTTCGCTGAGGTGCAGCGCCATGCCGTCGCGCGAGACCTGGCAATAGAGCGGGAAGTTTTCGCCGAAGCGGTGCTCCCAATCGAGATGGAAGCCGAGGAAGCCGCAATAGAATTCCATGGCCTTTTCGACCGAGAAGATGCGGAAGATCGGCATCGGCGGTTCGATGCCGATCGCGGAGCGGGAGGTGCCTGCCTCTTCTATTTTCGCCGAGAGGATATTCCATTGATCGAGCCCGAACTGCCGGGCGACGATTTCGAGCGTCTCGCTGTGGGTCAGCGAAATATCGCAGTCGGCAAGGGCCTGCCGCAGTGTCTTTGCCATGAGCTTGGCATCGCGAAAATCGCGCATGATGTCATCCTTCCGTTGGCGGCAAACAGGAAGATCAGTGCCCGCGTCTGCTGACCCGTTCGCCATCGATCGCCAAACGGCAAGGGATGTGAAGGATGTTGTCTGGATGCATTCACCATAACGCAGAAGCGTCGCGGGGCGGCTGGCCGCATCCGGCCGAAGACGATAATATGAGAGGGTTTATCAGGAATCAAGACGCGGTGCGCGTTGCCTCGACAGGAACCGCCGTGAGGTAACTGGCAAGTTCGACCCGGTTGCGGCCGGCGCGCTTGGCGACGTAGAGAGCCTTGTCGGCGGCACTCAGCATGGCGTCGAAATCCAAGCTCTTCGAGCGGCCGGGGGCGACGCCGACGCTGACCGTGCATGTCAGCACCTCGTCGTCGATATGGATCTCGCGCGCTTCGAACGCCCGGCGGATGCGCTCGGCCGTGAGTTCCGCCCGGCCGGGCATGATCTCCTTCAGCACCAGCACGAATTCCTCGCCGCCGAACCGGGCAGCGGTATCGCCGGCGCGGCAATGGGCCGAAAGTTCGCCGGCGAAGACAGTGAGCACGCGGTCGCCGGCGGCATGGCCGAAGCGATCGTTGACGGATTTGAAATGATCAATATCGAAGACGATGACGGCCGTGGTCGTTCCCATCGGGCGCGTGCCGTATTGGTCGAAGAGGGCGCGGCGGTTCAGCAGGCCGGTCAGCGGGTCGGTGATCGCATCGAGACGGTGACGGGCAGCGAGCCGCCATTGATGCAGCGCCAGCGACAGCGCGCCGATCCCGGTCATGCCGGCGATGCAGACGGCAAGGCTCAGATCTTCGGCCCAGTTGCTGGGGGCTTTGCCGAGCACCAGCTTGCCGTCTGATATCAGCACGGCGGCGCAGAGAACGAAGGAGATCGCCGTCAACGTATAAAGCGCTGTGATGCCGAGGAGCGGTGCGGGTGCTTCGGCACGGGCGAGCCAATATTGCCGGGCGGTGGCAAAGAGCAAAAGGGCGATGGCGAGATTGTCGGCGATGAAGGCCAGGCCGTCATAACCTGACAACATCGGCACGACGGAGAAGATCATCGCCGCAAGCGCACGGATCCCGATGGCGATGAGAGACACGCGGCCGGTGAGGAATTGTTTGCCTGCCCCCCAGATGGTGGCAAAACCGGCATGAAACAGCACGAAACTGCCGATGCCGAGCCATTTCTCCGGCATGCTGACATAGGCGCTATAGACGAAAATGCCGCTGACGACGAGGACAAGGCCGACGGTGGCGGTCAACAGCACGGTTTCCGAACGACGGACAAGCCAGCTGCCCATCAGCGTCACCGCAAGGCAGGCCGCGGAGACGCCGAGCGCCATCAACAGGGAGTTATAGTCAAGCATCATGCTTTCAGTCTCCGCAGCTATTGTCGCTTCGAATGGCAGCTTATCGGTCCGCGAGGAGGAATGTCTTATGCATCCGTTAACAAATGATGCACTGCACAATGCAAATGCTACGCGTTTAACATCGCGTCGAACTTTTAAATGAATATTCTATTTAAAATTGAAAACTGAAAGCTTACGCCTGCTGCATCACCTGCCAATGCAGGGGAAACATCGGATCGAACACCGTCACGGGACCGGCGCCGGTTTCAATCCTCGCGGGAAAGGCGACCGGCTCGGCCTGCCGCGACAGGGTAATGCGCTCCTCGTTCGGCTGAAGCCCATACCAGGCCGGCCCGTGCAGCGACACGAAGGCTTCGAGCCGCTCGAGGACGCCCTCCTGTTCGAAGACATGGGCGAGGCAGCTCATCGTATTGACCGAAGTATAGATGCCGGCGCAGCCGCAGGCGCATTCCTTCAGCGGATCGACATGCGGGGCGGAATCCGTGCCGAGGAAGAAGCGCGGATCGCCGCTGACGGCCGCTGCACGCAGAGCCAGCCGGTGGTTTTCGCGCTTGGCGACCGGCAGGCAATAATAATGCGGCCGGATACCGCCGACGAGGATGGCGTTGCGGTTGATGATCAGATGGTGGGTGGTGATCGAGCCGGCGAGATTGCCCTTGGCCGCCTTGATGTAATCGACGCCATCGGACGTCGTCACATGCTCCATCGTCACCTTCAGTTCCGGCAGGCGCTGCCGCAGCGGATCGAGTACGGTCTCGATGAAGACGGCCTCGCGGTCGAAGATATCGACCTCCGGCGTCGTCACCTCGCCATGGACGCAGAGCGGCAGGCCGATCTTTGCCATGCGCTCCAGCACCGGCATCGCCTTTTCCATGTCGCGGACGCCGCCATGCGAATTGGTGGTGGCGCCGGCGGGATAAAGCTTGACGGCGGTGATGAGGCCGCTGTTCTTCCCCTCCTCCACGTCATCGGGACTGGTATGTTCGGTGAGGTAAAGCGTCATCAGCGGCTGGAAATGATCGCCTTCCGGCAAGGCCTTGAGGATGCGCTCGCGATAGGCCTTGGCGTCAGCAGTGGTGACGACCGGCGGCACGAGATTGGGCATGATGATGGCGCGGGCGAAGGTGCGGCTCGTATCGGCGATCACGCCTTCCAGCATGGCGCCGTCGCGCAGATGCAGGTGCCAGTCATCAGGACGGCGGATGGTGATCGATTGCATGGCAGGCCTCCGAAACGATGCGTCTGCCGTCTCGATAACACTATCTTTTACATGAAAACAATCGCCGCGGCATCACGCCAGCGCGATCTCCAGCGTCACATCGGCCGGGCGGCGGTTTTCGAGGATCAGCCGGCCGTTCGGCAGGTCATTGCCGTAGACCTTGGCGCTGGCGGCCTCCTCGCTGAGGTTGTAACCGCGCCAGCGCGCCCAGAGCCGCTCCTCGAGCACCTCGATCGGCGGCGCCAGCATGATCGAAAAGTCGAAGACGCCTTCGAGTTCGGCCCATTTGCCCAGAGAAAACAGCAGGTAATTGCCCTCGACGATGATGAAGCGGTGATCGGGGGAAACGGGACGGGCCGACGCAATGGCGAGTTCGCGGGAACGGTCGAAGACCGGCACCAGAACCTCCTGATCGGCCAGGCGGACGGCGCGGATGATATCGAGGAAACCGCGGACATCGAAAGTCTCGGGGATCCCCTTGCGTGCCAGCAGGCCGCGTTCGATCAGGATGGCGTTGTCCATGTGGAAGCCATCCATCGGCAGGACTTCGGCGCTTTCGCCCCTGGCCTTCAGCGCTTCCGCCAGATTGTCGGCCATGGTCGATTTTCCGGCACCCGGAGGTCCGGCGATGGCGACCAGGAAACGCCTGGAATGGCCGGCGCGGTCAAGCACCTCGCCGGCGATTTCATCGATGCGTGCGTTCATGCGGCGACCGGCTCCGTCGGCACCGCCTTGGCGCCGGTCATGAAGGCGACGGCGTCGGACATGGTGTATTCCTTCGGATCGATCACCGTCAGCCGCCGGCCGAGGCGGTGAATATGGATCCGGTCGGCCACTTCGAAGACATGCGGCATGTTGTGGGAGATCAGCACGATCGGCAGGCCGCGGGCGCGCACGTCGAGAATCAGCTCCAGCACGCGGCGGCTTTCCTTGACGCCAAGCGCTGCCGTCGGTTCGTCCATGATGATAACCTTCGAGCCGAAGGCGGCGGCGCGGGCGACCGCGACACCCTGGCGCTGACCGCCGGAGAGCGTTTCCACCGCCTGGTTGATGTTCTGGATGGTCATCAGGCCGAGTTCGGACAGCTTGTTGCGCGCCAGCTTTTCCATGGCCGGCCGGTCGAGCATGCGGAACATGGAACCGAGCACGCCCGGTTTGCGGATCTCGCGGCCGAGGAACATGTTGTCGGCGATCGACAGCGCCGGCGACAAGGCGAGATTCTGATAGACGGTCTCGATGCCAGCGTCGCGCGCTTCCATCGGCGAGCGGAACTGCACCTGCCGGCCTTCCAGCGTGATCACCCCCTCGTCCGGGGTGACGGCGCCCGATATCGCCTTGATGAGCGAGGATTTGCCGGCGCCGTTATCGCCGATGACGGCGAGGATTTCACCCGGATAGAGGTCGAAATCGGCATTATCGAGCGCGGTCACGCGTCCATAACGCTTGACGAGACCGCGGGCGGTGAGAAGGGGTTCGCGAGCCATGATTACACCGAAACCTTTCTGATCCACTGATCGATGGCGACGGCGGCGATGATCAGCACGCCTGTCAAAAGGACTTTCCATTGCGGGTCGGCGCCGAGCATGTTGAGGCCCATCGAGACGACGCCGACGATCATGGCACCGAAGAGCGTGCCGAGAATGGAGCCGCGGCCGCCGAACAGCGAGATGCCGCCGATCACCGTCGCGGTGATCGCCTGGAGGTTAAAATCGGTCACCGCCGAGGACGGCGAGATCGAGCCGTTGCGGCCGATCGAGACCCAGGCGGCCAAGCCGGCAATGACGCCTGATATGGCGTAAACGGTGAGCAGCACCTTCTTGGTCTGAATGCCGGAGAGCTTGGCTGCCTCCGGATCGTCGCCGACGGCATAGACATGCCGGCCCCAGGCGGTGTGATTGAGGACATACCAGAGCACCAAGACGAGCAGCACCATGGCGATGACGCCGAGGGTCAGCACGGCGCTGCCGAGCTTGAAGCTCACGGCGAAAAGATGCAGCAGCGGCGCCTTTTCGTCGACGTCGGTATCGCGGATCGTCTCATTGGCGGAATAGATGAAATTCGTCGCCATGACGATGTTCCAGGTGCCGAGCGTGACGATGAAGGGCGGCAGTTTCATATAGGCGACGAGGAAGCCGTTCAGCAATCCGCAAAGGCCGCCGACGACAAGCCCGGCGACCACTGCAATCGGCGTCGGTATGCCGTAAGTGATGGCGACATTGCCCATGATAACCGCCGAGATCACCATGATGACGCCGATCGAAAGATCGATGCCGGCGGTCAGGATGACCAGCGTCTGGGCGGCGCCGAGAATACCGACGATGGCGATCTGCTGCAGGATCAGCGTCAGCGTATAGGACGAGAAGAACCGTTCGCCGATGGTGAGCCCGAAGATGATGATCGCCAGCACCAGCACGATCAGCGGCACGGCGGCCGGTGTCGAGTGGAGAAAATGCTGCGCGCGCTTGATCAGCGAGATATTCTCGTGCTCGAAGGAGGCGACGCTCTTGTCGCTGTCGTCGAGGACGCGTTCAAATTCCTGTGTTCCGGTCATGGTTCCTCCTCCGCAACCGCGCGCCGAACTCGCGCGGGGGCCGTCACCGATATCCATCCGGTCTTTGCTGAGCCGGTTCGTGAGGCGACGGCACATCGTCCGTCGAAAACGGCCGGGGATCAAGCCCCGGCCGGTCTGCTTTCAACAATCAGGGCTCAGCCCCAGCACTTGTCGGTGCCTTCCTTGGTGTCGATCGACTTGACGCCGGAAACCGGCTTGTCGGTGACGAGCGAGACGCCGGTGTCGTAGAAGGACTTGCCTTCGGTCGGCTTCGGCTTTTCACCGTTGTCAGCGAACTTCTTGATCGCTTCGACGCCAAGGGCTGCCATCATCAGCGGATATTGCTGCGAGGTGGCGCCGATGACGCCTTCCTTGACCGACTTCACACCCGGGCAACCGCCGTCGACCGAGACGATCAGCACGTTCTTTTCCATGCCGACGGCCTTCAGCGCCTGATAGGCGCCGACCGCGGCCGGCTCGTTGATCGTGTGGATGACGTTGATGCTCGGATCTTTCTGGAGAAGGTTTTCCATGGCCTTGCGGCCGCCTTCTTCATTGCCGTTGGTCACGTCATGACCGACGACGCGAGCATCGTCCTCGTCGCCGATCTTGTTCGGGTCCTTCGGATCGATGCCGAAGCCCATCATGAAGCCCTGGTCGCGCAGAACGTCGACCGTCGGCTGTGACGGGGTCAGGTCGAGGAAGCCGACCTTGGCATCCTTGGCCTTGTCGCCCATCGTTTCCTTGGCCCACTGGCCGATCAGCTTGCCAGCGAGCAGGTTGTCGGTGGCGAAGGTGGCGTCGGCGGCATCGGCCGGCTCAAGCGGCGTGTCGAGAGCGATGACCAGCAGGCCGGCATCACGGGCCTTCTTGACCGAAGACACGATGCCCTTGGTGTCGGAAGCAGCAATCAGGATGCCCTTTGCGCCGTCGGCAATGCAGCTTTCGATCGCGGCCACCTGGCTTTCGCTGTCACCGTCGACCTTGCCGGCATAGGACTTCAGCGAGACACCGAGTTCCTTGGCCTTAGCCGTCGCACCTTCCTTCATCTTGACGAAGAAGGGGTTGGTGTCGGTCTTGGTGATGAGGCAGGCGGAAATGTCAGCCGCCATCGCCGGAGCGGAAAAGGTGACACCAAGCGCGAGCGCGCCGAAAGCGAGAACAGATTTCTTCATGGAACTCCTCCCAGAGTTTGCCGGCGCCGCCCCTGCGGGGCCGGAAGCTTAAGATATGACACTTCGCCGTGGATCGCTAATGCCTCCCAGCGGTCCCGTGCCCTTGACGACGGCAATTAAGAGCGAAAAGAAATTGGCTTGTCAATAAATAAATCCAATTGAATTATTAATTCGATGTGGCATGCTCCATCGAATTAGGGCATAGGCCAACAATCGGGAGGAGCGGCCATGTCGTCCTTGGATGGACCGGCAAACATACCGGTCCCGCCACCAATTCTGAATCCGGCCGGCGGTGCAAACCAGGTCAGGGTACGAGCCTATAACGAACGGCTCGTGCTGTCGCTGGTGCGTCTCTACGGCGCGCTGTCGAAGGCCGATATCGCGCGCCGCAGCGGGCTGTCGGCGCAGACCGTCTCCGTCATCATGCGGGTGTTGGAAAAGGAAGGGCTGCTGTCGCGGGGAGAACCGGTGCGCGGCCGTGTCGGCCAGCCGTCGATCCCGATGCATCTCAACCCCGACGCCGTCTATTCCTTCGGCCTGAAGATGGGCCGGCGCAGCGCCGACCTGGTGCTGATGGATTTCGTCGGCCGCATCCGCATGCAGCTGCATAAGACCTATGCCTATCCGCTGCCGGATGAAATCCTCGCCTTCGTCACATCAGGCATCCGCGAACTCGAAGAACGGCTCGACGACAAGCAGCGCGGCCGCATTGCCGGCCTCGGCATCGCCGCGCCTTTCGAGCTCTGGAACTGGGCCGAAGAGGTCGGCGCGCCGGCCGGCGCCATGGAGGTCTGGCGGGAGATCGACCTGCAGGCCGACATCGCCTCCCGCGTCTCCCATCCGGTCTTCATGCAGAACGATGCGACCAGCGCCTGCGGCGCCGAACTGGTCTTCGGCGTCGGGCCATCCTATCCGGATTTCGTCTATTTCTTCATCGGCTCCTTCATCGGCGGCGGCATCGTGCTCAATTCGGCGATTTTTTCCGGCCGCACCGGCACGGCGGGCGCGATCGGGCCGCTGCCGGTGCGGGGCAAGAACGGCGAGACGAAGCAGCTGCTCGAAATCGCCTCGATCTTCGTGCTCGAAAACATGCTGCGCGAGCGTGGCATCGATCCCGAGCCGCTCTGGTATTCGGCCGACGACTGGGTGGATTTCGGCGAGCCGATGGAAGCCTGGATCCAGGACAGCGCCAAAGCGCTGGCGCAGGCGATCGTTGCCGCCGCCTCGATCCTCGATTTCAGCGCGGCCGTGATCGACGGCGGCTTTCCCAGCTGGGTGCGCAGCCGCGTGGTGCAGGCCACCATCGACGAAGCGGCCAAGCTCGACCTGCAGGGCGTCGTCATGCCCGAAATCATCGAGGGCGCGGTCGGCGCCCAGGCACGCGCCATCGGCGGCGCCAGCCTGCCGATCTTCGCGCGTTACCTCACCGATCAGAACGTACTCTTCAAGGAGGTAGACCATGCTGAAAGGACTTGATCCGCTGTTGAGCCCGGAGCTGCTTTTGACGCTTCGCGCCATGGGCCACGGCGACGAGATCGCGATCGTCGACGGCAATTATCCGGGCGTCGAACATGCCCGCCGGCTGATCCGGCTCGACGGCCACCGCCTCATCCCGGTTCTCAACGCCGTGCTCAGCGTGCTGCCGATCGACGATTTCGTGGCGGAGGCGATCTTCCGCTCGACCGTCAAGGCCGAGCGCGACAGGCTCGACCCCGTGCATGAGGAGATGATCGACTGCTGCGCCCGCCACGAACCGCACCGGCAGGTGGTGCCACTGATCGGCCAGGATTTCTACGGACGAGTGAAGACTGCCCATGCGGTGATCCAGACCGGCGAGCCCAGGCTCTATGCCAATATCATCCTGCGCAAGGGCGTGATCTATCCGAAGGAGGCGGACGCCCATGCCGAGGTTGATCCCTTCGTCTACTAAAGCATGATGCCGAAAGTGTGAGCGGTTATCGGACGACATCATGCTCTAACTATAATGTAGAACAGATTCGGATTTTGGGCCGACCGGGCCTAAAACCATCCTGTTCTAGCGGTCACCCGTCTATTTCGACTTCCGCTTCACAGTTTACGGGCGCATTTAAAGGGATGGCCATGCCGATGGACGAGCGGGCGTGGGCGCCAACGCTGGGGCCGTACAGCTCCAGTATCAGATCGGAATAGCCGTTTGTGACCAGCGGCGTCTCATTGAAACCCGGAGCAACATTCACCATGGCGAAGACGCGCAGCCAAGCCGTGACCCGATCAAGGTCTCCGACAGCACGTTTGAGACTGGCGAGATGGGCCAGGGCAACGAGCCGGGCTGACGCGTAACCCTGCTCTGCCGAAACATCCGCTCCGACCTTGCCAAGCGGGTCTGCCAATGTCCCATCGCGGTTGCACGCGACGTGACCCGAGATGTAAGCGCGGCTGCCGCGCAAGCGAACCCAGGCGAAGGGCATATGCAGCCCCTCGCGAACTTTCAAAGGTTCGGGTAATTCCAGACCCATTTCGGCCAGACGTTGTTCGATGATGGCCATGGTGCACCTCCCGGTGTGGTTAAGGTACGATGTTGTCGAGCTCCGGCATCAGAACGACGCTCTCGTTGGCTGCGGGGTCGTTGCGGGCACCGAGGAACTCGGCGCTTTCGGTGCTGCGATTGACGGCCACGTGGGGAACGCCGGCCGGAATGAACAGATAGTCACCGGCGTGGACCAATTCGCACCGCTCGAGCTCCGGCCCCGACCAGATCTCGATTTCTTGGCCCGCAGTCATCAGAAGGGCCGTCTCGTGTCCCTCATGGCGATGGGCCTTGGTTCGTCTGCCTGCCGGTAGCGAAATCATCCCCAGCCACAGCATGCTTGATCCGACGCTTTGTGCCGAGATGCCCGAGCGATAGACCGACCCTTGCTCGGCGACATGGCTGCCGCTCCCGCGTACGACTTTCGCGGTTAATCCGTGGGGATTTTTCGGGTGCGTTGCTTCGTTCTTCATCGCTCTCACCACTTCAGCCGCTGCACTGGAACAGACTCTGCGCGCTCGGCCGGCGCAAGTCCTGAAGCGGGGCCGAAAAATTCCGAAAAGTTGCGAAATCGCGTATCATCTCGGCCATGAACACCCAGCACCTTGCCTTCGGCCACTTCGAGTTCATTGCCGAGAACGGATGCCTGTTTCGCGACAACAGGCCTGTCGCTATCGGCGCCCGAGGTGCTTCCCTGCTTGCCGCTCTGCTTTCGGCACAGGGAGGTGTCGTCTCCAAGTCGGCCCTGATGGATGCGGTTTGGCCGGGATTGATTGTTGAGGAAAGCAATCTTTCCGTTCAGATTGCCGCTCTTCGCAAGCTGCTCGGCCCTGCATCAGACGGCAGCGAATGGATCGTCACGGTTCCGCGGGTCGGATACCGATTTTCCGGTCCTGTGGAGAGCCGGACCGACGCAGCCGAAAGCGGATGGCATGCGCAGACCAGTTCGATGCCGGCGATTGCGGTACTGCCATTCGAAAATCTCGGCGGTGATGCTGAAAGACAGTATCTGGCCGACGGTATTACCGACGACCTGATCATGGCCCTCGTTCGCTTCAGATGGTTCCGCGTCGCCTCACGTGGGGCGAGTTTCACAAGGAAGGATGGCTCGAGGGATCCGCAATCTATCGCGCGCGAACTTGGCGTCGATTTTCTGGTGGATGGAGCTATCCGGTATACCCGCGATCAGATCCGGATATCGGTGCACCTCGCCGACGCAGTGAAAGGCGCCACCGTCTGGTCCGAACATTACGACCTTCAGGTGGCCGAGGTATTTGCAGTGCAAGACGCCATCGCCGAGCGGATCGCAGCAGCGGTGGAGCCCGAGCTGCTGTTGCGTCATGGGCTTCCGATGGCTCCGCACACCGGCAACATCACTGCCTGGAACCTTGTAAGGCAAGGTACATTCAATTTCCACAAGGTCACCCAGCCCACCCACCTTGTCGCACGGCGATTCTTCCGCGAGGCTGCAGAGCTCGATCCCATGCTTCCAGAGGCGCAGATCTGGCGGGCGCGGGTCAATGCGGGCCTCATTGGCTACGGCTGGACTGATAACCCCACCGCAGACGGGAAGGAAGGATTGGATGCGGCCCTTCGGGCGATCTATCTCGATGCGCGAAACCCGTACTCGCACTATGCGCTGGCGATTGTGTCGGCTTACACAGGCAGGGCTGACCAAGCGATCCTCGCAGCGGAACGGTCCATCGAACTCGGTTCGAGTTTCGCCTTGGGCTATCTCGTCTTCGGCATGGCCCGTCTCTTTTCGGGGGATGCGGCCGGCGCGCGGCAGCCCCTGGCTCGCGGCCTCGAACTCAACCCCCATGATCCGCAGAATGGGGTTTGGTTCAGCCTTCTGATGCTTGCACTGTTCTTTTCGGGCGACGTCGAGGGCGCACTCGAAACGGGACGTACGGCGCTAAAGGCGCGGCCTGACTGGCCGGCGCTTCTGCGCATTCAGGCGTGCTGCCATATGGCCGCGGGACATCGTGAACAGGCCCGCCGCTTTGCTGCGGCTGCCAGCGACCTTTCCGAATCCGCCGGCGATGCGCTTGGTCCGTTCAGGGATGACAACAAGGAATGGGCCACCCGCCTGAACGAGCTGCTGCGAGCGGCGGAACTTTAAAACGACCGATTGGCAAAACCCGTTCAGGATCGGCGCCGAAGAAGCCTGAGGCCTGCCGCTCGTCGGCCGGGACTCCGACGGCCGGTGAAGACCGCCTATGCGGTGATCCAGGCCGGCGGCCCAGGCTCTATGCCAACATCATCCTGCGCAAGGGCGTGATCTATCCGAAGGAGGCGGACGCCCATGCGGCGGCCGAGGTGGATCCGTTCGTCTACTAGCAATTCCAGCCAAAAGACGCAGCGTTTGGTCGTCGGTAGGCTTTGGCTTTCGGTCCGGCTGAAGGTCGGTCTTTCGCCATTCTTTGGATGGAGTTATTGTGCGGCCGGTGGATTGGTCCACCGCGCCGGCAAACCGCTTGTTAAGTCAAGCGCTGCGGAACGTCGCCTCACCACCAGGAGCCGACGTCGCGCGGCTGCAGGGATACGTGCGGAATCAGGCCGGTGAAGCGATGAGGACACGGATCTCACATGGCACCTGACATGAGCACTACTCCTCGTCGCAGCATCACCGGTTTGCGCAAGTTTCTGGATCCTGAGCAGCAGCGCGATTGGATAGAAGGCAAGGCGGACCTAATCGACGCCGAAGAGCGCTTGGAGTCCCTGGAACAGCGGTTCAAGTACGTCGCACGGTTTGAGAAGCTGCTTCGTCGCCCACAGGCGAAAGACGTTCTGGAAATTCTCGGGATATACGGGCAAACCTGCATCCCCATCCCGCGCAAGACCGAGCGTCACTACTGGTCGGCTTCCTGTCTGCCCTCGACTTCCGACAAGCCGCTCGTCCGCGTCAATGCGAGCTGGATGGAGCTTTTCACGCTCTACGCCGACGGCGAGGGCCTGCGCGCACGATTCCTGGTGCATCTTTCGCATTTCACCACCGATCACTCACCGGCGCAGGGCAATGTGGACGCGGCTTTTCTCGAGGACTGCGTCGCGACACCTGAAGACGTCAGTTACTTTTTTCCGCGCGGCGAGGACATTTTCGGCATCACTGTGAAGGGCTCGGCCTCGATCCGGAAATTCCTGGCGGAGCGCCGCATCCTGCGCGCCATCCGGACTTTCAATGTGACGCACATGAACCGAGGTCGGAACGCCTATCAGGCAAGCCACTGCTACAGCCTGGGGGATACCATGCTGGCGGGTTGATCGGCCCTGGGATGCGCCCTACCCTGGCGAGACTGCAGAGCCGGCTCGCGGTCGCCGGCGACGCGCGGATGCTGAAAAGACGCGGGGCGGCGACCGGCAGACACCATCGGATCGAAGCCTCATCCGATTTACGGGAAAGATATCCAATTCACGCAGCGAAACGCCCGCACCTTCGTCAATGCAAACGCGACATTAACCATCGAAGGTGGACGATCTTACGGACTTGTCGGTGCTGCGCAGCTTGATCAACGACTGCAATGCCCGACGCGGCATTTGATGACACGAGCATCAGCCATGTGGGCTGTTGATTGAAAGCATGTCGGGGACGATGCGGTCCTTCGAGCTGGCCATGACGGCTCTTCACACAACAGGAGCCTGTTCATATGCCTCGCATCCAACCAACCAGACCGCAGATGGAGATCGTTGCCTGGCTCGCGGTCTTCCTGGTTCTCTTCTGCCTATCTTGGTTCCTCCAATGGCATGAAGGGCTGGATCGGTTCATCGAGAAGCATCATGACTATCCGCTGGACCACGCCCTCCTCGCCCTCAATATCTCCGGGTTTCTCGGGCTCATTTATTCCGCGCTGAGAATCCGGGATCTTTCGAGGGAGGTCAATCGCCGGCTGCAGGCCGAAAAGAACGTAGACTGGATTGCCTGTCACGACACGCTGACCGAACTGCCTAACCGCAGGTTTCTGGATTCCGTGTGCGCGCAGGCGACGACCGATCAAAGGGAAGAAACCTACGCCGTTTTCAGCATCGATCTCGACGGCTTCAAGAAGGTCAATGACCTCCTGGGGCACGATCACGGTGATGCGGTGCTGAAGACTGTTGCTCAGCGGCTCTCTTCCCTCTTTCCCCGTGAACACGTTTTCCGCCTTGGTGGAGACGAATTCGTTGTTCTGGCGCGGCGCACCGGAAATCCCGATCTTGTCGCGTTGGGGAACCGCATGGTGACCGTGATCGGCAAGCCGTTCACATTCAATGGTGTCGCCGTCGACCTCGGCGCCAGTGTCGGCTTCGCGCTTTATCCGGAGAACGGCGATGACCTAAGCCAGGTCATCCGACATTCGGACTGCGCGATGTATGTCGCCAAAAAGCAGGGGCGCAATCTGGTGAAGCCCTTCGTGCCCTCGATGCAGGACGAGTTGGCGAAGCGGGTCCGGGTGGAAGCTGATCTGAGAGCAGCCATCAAGAAGGCTGAGATCGTTCCCTACTATCAACCGCTCGTGGACCTGAAAACGAATAGGATTATCGGCTTCGAGGCGCTGGCACGCTGGAAGACGGCCTCCGGCGAATTCATCCCACCGAACGAATTCATTCCGGTGGCGGAGGAAGCCGGTCTGATCGTCGAATTGACCGACCAACTGCTTCGCCACGCCTGCACCGATGCGCTTTCCTGGCCAAGTGAGCTCGTCCTGTCATTCAACCTTTCTCCGATCCAACTGAGCGATCGGTTACTGGGGCTCAGAATTCTCAAGATATTGGGCGATGTCGGTCTGCCCGCGCACCGGCTCGAGCTGGAAGTGACGGAGAGCGCCATCATCCAGGACGCCGTTACGGCACGAATCGTTCTCGATGATCTGGTGAATGCCGGGGTCGGGATTGCTCTCGACGACTTTGGAACTGGTTATTCCAGCCTCTCACAACTATCCAATTACCGGTTCGACAAGATCAAGATCGACAGGAGTTTCGTCTCTTCATTCGAAACCGACGATAAGCAAGACAAGGTGATCAGGGCGATCATCGCTCTCGGTGTGGGACTTGGCGTGACGATAACCGCCGAGGGTATCGAAGAGGAGAGCCAGCTTCAGCGGCTTCAGGACCTGGGTTGCGATATCGGCCAAGGTTATCTGCTTGGCAGGCCAGCGCCGGCCGAGGAGCTTGCCGCAGGCCAGGTCAGCGCCAGGATTTTGCAACACGGTTGATGCCTGCGGTATGTCGCCGTTGTCGAGCAAGCCCTGTCCACCCTGGCCGACCGGCCGTTCCACTGAAGCGTGATATCGCAGGCGCTCGGAGAGCTGCTCGAGGCAGCAGTCCAAAGTTTTACAGCGTGACGGCGCGGCGGTGCAATCGTCCGGACGTTACTCCGACACAGGGGTAAAAGGATGACGCCCAAGAAACGCAGCCACTTGTTCTGTAACTTCGACCGGCGCGGAGTCCGGGAAAAAATGTCCGCCTGGTACAGCGCGAGCGTCCATGGTCGTGCAGCGATCCGCCCAGGTGGCTGGGAGATCATAGAGTTTGGCCATCGCGCCGGCGGTGCCGTACAGGATCAGCGCAGGCGCCGATATACGTCTCCCTTGCTCCGCCAGATCGTCGGCGAGATCGACGGCCAGCGCCGCACGGTAATCGTTGCAGCCGCCGGCAATCGCCTTGGCATCATGCCATGAAGCCCGATAGGCCGCGAGCTGTTCGGCGTCGAAATCCTGCGGGCCTGCCGCGCCCCATCCAAACAGGCAGGTTTCATAAAAGAGATCGGGATTGGCTTCGATCATTCGCTCCGGGAACGGCGCGGGTTGAGCGAGGAAGAACCAGTGCCAATAGCTTTGAGCGACCTCGCGGCGCAGGTCGCCCAGCATCACGGCCGTCGGCACGATGTCCATCAGAGTGACGCTCGCCACAACAGCAGGATGGTCGAGAGCCAGCCTGTGCGCCACCCGGGCGCCGCGGTCGTGACCCGCGAGGTGAAACCGCTCGTGTCCAAGCGCTTTCATCAAACCGAGTTGATCGGCTGCCATGGCGCGGAAGCTGTAATTGGTCAGATCAGCGCCAGCCAGTGGTTTGTCGGAGGCGCCATAGCCGCGCAAATCTGCACAGATCACCCGATAGCCGAGCGCGACCAGCTCTGGTGCGATCCGTGCCCAAAGTGCCTTGGTCTGCGGAAATCCATGCAGCATCAGCAGCGGCTCCCCCGCACCCGCGGCGACATAAGCGATCTCCACGCTATCGACGGCAATCCGGCCGCTTTCAAAACCCTCAAACATACTTCGCTCCCCGTTTCGCGACGATTGTGACGCCTCTGCAGCGGGTTGGATGCCGTGAGGTCCGTCTTGCCCTGATGTAATCCTTATATTGGTTGACATTATTAATGATATACGTCATCAATAAGTCAAGCTATAATGACGCACGACATCATAGTTTGGGCATGGCCGTCGAAAGGGCTGCGAAGTGCGGATCACCAAGGAAAAAAAGCAGGAAAACTACGAGCGGATTATCACCATCGCTTCCGAACTGTTTCGCGAGCGCGGGTACGATGGCGTGGCGGTGGCGGAACTGATGGAGCGTGCCGGGCTCACTCATGGCGGCTTCTACAACCACTTCCGATCCAAGGAGGAGCTGATCGCAGCGGCGACCGCCAGGGGTTTCGGCGAGACCGCGGAACGCTACGCAGGATATGATGCGCTTGCCGCCATCGAAGCCTATATCTCGCGCGAGCACCGGGATGCGCGCGGCCAGGGATGCTCCGCTGCGGCACTAAGTTGCGAAGCAGCACGGCTGCCGGATGAGACGAGATCGGCTTTTGCCGCAGGAATCGAAAACCTGCTCAGCACGTTCGAGGGCGACATGGCGCGCGATCACGCCTCCGGCGCCGGATCGCGCGCGCTGACCATCAGCCTCCTTGCTCAGGCCGTGGGCGCCATCGTCCTTTCGAGAGCCTGCCCGGACAATTCTTCCCTGGCGGATGAAATCCTGGATGCCTGCCGGGCCGACTGCCGTGACGCCATCGGAAATCACGCGCGCAAGCAATAGGGCCGCGCATGCGCGGCCCTATGCAGTCAGGCGTCGACCGGCGCGGCCATGGCGGGATAGTCGGTGTAGCCCGCAGCACCTCCGCCATAGAGCGTCGCCATATCGAGATTGGCCAGCGGTGCACCGGCCTTCAGGCGTTCGACAAAATCCGGGTTGGCAATGAACGGCCTGCCGAAGGCGAACAAATCCGCCAGTCCCTGCTCCAGCCTTGCCGTCGCGAGTTCCAGATCGTAGCCGTTGTTGGCGATGTAAGTGTTCTTGAACCTGCGGCGAAGCGCCTCATAGTCGAACGGTGCAACGTCGCGCGCCCCGCCCGTCGCGCCTTCGACGACATGGAGGTAGGCAATGCCCATCTCGTCGAGCTGCTCGACGATGTAGTTGAACTGCGCCTGCGGATCGGTTGCGGATATCCCATTGGCCGGCGACACCGGCGAAATCCGAACGCCGGTTCGCTGCGCTCCAACTTCCTCGATGACCGCGGCCGTCACCTCCAGCGTCAGCCGGGCGCGGTTTTCGACCGAGCCGCCATAAGCGTCGGTTCGGGTGTTCGATCCATCCCTGGCGAACTGGTCGAGCAGGTAGCCGTTGGCGCCGTGAACTTCGACGCCATCGAAACCGGCGGCGATCGCATTGGCGGCGGCGCCACGGAAATCCTTGATAATGCCGGGGATCTCGCCCGGTTCGAGCGCCCGAGGTGCCGACACATCCACGAAGGCGTTGTTCGCAAACGTCTTGGTTGCGGCCCTGATGGCGGAAGGCGCCACCGGGGGCTGCCCATCCGGCTGCAGGTCGACATGCGATACCCGACCGACATGCCAGAGCTGCAGGAAGATGTGGCCGCCCTTGGCATGCACCGCGTCGGTCACCTTACGCCAGCCGTCGATCTGCGCCTCTGTGTAGATGCCGGGCGTGTCCTGATAGCCTTGACCCTGCTGCGAAATCTGGGTCGCCTCCGAGATGATCAGGCCTGCCGAGGCCCGCTGCGCATAATATTCGGCAATGAGATCCCCCGGCACAAATCCGGCGCCCGCTCTGTTGCGCGTCAATGGCGCCATGACGATGCGGTTGGAGAGCGTGAGGGAGCCGAGTACCGAGGGCTCAAAGAGTGTCTTGCTGGTCATGTGTCACTTTCACAAAGAGTTAGAAATTATTGCTGACGTTCCCAGACCTGTGAACGTCCGAGCAACGACACGCCGATAAAGCCACGCACGTTGAGCTTCTTGCCGCCGTTGGTGACGGAAATCTTGCTGCTGTAGACCTTGCCATTGTCCGGATCGAGAATCTGGCCACCGGTATATTCGTTGCCGTCCTTCTTCAGGCCGCTCAGGATGACCAAGCCAACGACCGGCGCGTTCTTGAGCGCGCCTTCGCATTTCGCGCAGGTCGGGCTTTCGTTCGCGGCGAGAAAGACTTTTTCGATCCTGCCCTGCAATGTGCCATTTGACTCGATAATTCGGATCAAGGCCCTCGGCTTGCCGCTGACGTCATCGACATTCCGCCACAAGCCAACAGGCGAGCTATTGTCAGCCCATGCCGCCGATGACATGAGGGCCGCAACGGCGGTGAGTGCGAAAACGGTGGACCTTCTTAATATATGCAATGCTGTCAGCTCCTTGAATTGCGTTGAACGCGTGTGTTGCTGGATAGGCGTAAAGTCGGCTGGGAAGGGGCCAGCGTCGCAGAGGTCATGAAAATCCGGTGAGCCGCTGAGCTCTCCAAGGGTTCTAGTCTGCGACCGTGATGACCACCTTGCCCTTCGCACGCCCGGTCTCGACATAGGCCAGCGCATCCCCGGTCTTCTCAAACGGGAACACCTTGTCGACGACCGGGCAGATCGCGCCCGATTCGATCAGCGAGGTGATTTGACCCAATTGCTGCCCTTCGGCGCGCATGAACAGGAACGAGTAGCGAATGCCGAGACGCTTGGCCTTTTTCCGAACCCCTCGGCTCAGCAGGCGGAGCACCAGTTTCAGGAACAGGTTCAGGCCGAGTGCTCCGGCGAAAGCGGGATCGGGTGGACCGGAAATGGAAATGAGCTGGCCGCCCGGCTTCAGCACAGCCAGGGATTTTTCGAGCGTCTTTGGATCCTGGCTGTTCAGCACGAGATCGTAACCCGACAAGACCTTCTCGAAATCCTGCGTCTTGTAGTTGATCACCACATCCGCCCCAAGACTTCTGGCCAGCTCGGCATTGCCAGCGCTCGTCGTCGTCGCGACGGTCGCGCCAAGATGTTTGGCGAGCTGAATGGCGAAAGTCCCGACCCCGCCGGAGCCGGCCTGAATGAAGACCTTCTGGCCGGGTTTTACCTTGCCCACCTCGACCAGCGCCTGCCACGCGGTCAGCCCCACCAACGGGATGGACGCCGCTTCCGTCATGCTGAGGTTGTTCGGCTTCAGCGCCACGTCGGCTTCAGCGACGGCGATGAATTCGGCGAAGGTACCGACCCGATGATCGCGCGGCCGTGCATAGACCTGATCCCCCACCTTGAACCGCCTGACCCCGGATCCGGCTTTGACGACCGTTCCGGCAACGTCGTGCCCCAGGACGAAGGGTGGGCGATAGGGAAGGATAAGCTTGAACTCTCCATCCCGGACCTTGGAGTCCAGGAGGTTTACGGCCGTGGCCTGAATCCGGACCAGGACATCATTGTCCTGCAATTCCGGTTCGGGCAGGTTGGCCAGACGCAAAGCGCCCTTCTTCTTGTACTTATCAACGACGAATGCCCTCACGAGGCTTTCTCCAATTCGAAGTCTATTGTGGTATCAGGCGCCAAGGAAGGACAAAGCCTTCGACACGAAATCGGCGTAGTTCTGGAAAATCCCGCCATGCCCGGCGTCCTTGTAGACAACCAGCTCCGCTCCGGGGATGCGCTGAGCCATATCGGCGCTGTTGACGGTCGGAACCATGATGTCATCGTCGCCATTGGCGATCAGGACCGGGATAGTGATACGGCCGAGATCCTGAGGCGCCTGCCGCCCCCAGGCTTTGATCGCCTGGAGTTGGCGCAGGAAAGCCCTTGGAGTTGGCCCCTTGTCCCTTCCCGCCTTCCGCTCTTTCAGCCGATCCAGAAAGGCTTTCGCGGCTTGGCGACCATTGGCGGTGGACGTGAAGAACAGATAGGTTTTTGGATCGCGCAACGTCAGCAGACCTTTGATAATGAGGGGCCAGGATATCGCTCCCACCTTCTCGATGCCCCGGCCTCCGGCGGGACCGGTACCGGCTAAAATAAGTTTGCGCACGAGATCGGGGGCTTTCAGCGTGATGTCCTGCGCGACAAATCCCCCGAGAGAAAATCCAAGCAGATCGACTTTTTTGAACCCAAGCGTTCGGATCAACGCGATCGTGTCGCGTGCCATCTCGTCGATGGTCAGAGGGGCCGTACCGCCTGAGGCGCCGATACCCCTGTAATTGGTGGCGATTACGTGATGCCTGGTGGCGAGACCATCGACAATCCGGGGATCGAAATTGTCCAGCACCGCGCCCCAATGATTGAGAAGAATGACCGGCACGCCACCCTGGGGGCCAAGATCGCGATAGGCAAAGGGGGTTTCCCCAACATTGATCCAAAGATTTGGCGCCTCGGCATAACACGTCGCAGACCGAAGATATCTTACAGAAGTGTTCATCGTTTACTCCAATATCCGGCCCGAACCGGCAGGGTTGAGTCAGAGGGAAATCACGCGGCTTCGGTCGCCCTACCTTTTAATGACAACTGTCATCATAATGATTAATGATACTCGTCATCAAAGTTGTCAAGCGGAATTTTTCTCAGCCGAATCAAACGCCATCTCCCGCAGGCTGGTACGCGGGTCGTTCCAGCCAGGAAGGGTGCAAAGATCACCACGGTCGGAATGGTCTATTCTCACTTCAAACTTCGTCATGAGACCGAGTCGCTCCTCGCTACATGCCGATCCCGCGCTCGCCGGCGATGACCGAACTCGACCGGGCCGAGATTTTTCGCCGAAAGTCACGGAGACCGTTGCATTTCCATTCTTGATCAGTCATTCTAGAACAATTGATAAAGAATCGGGGCGACAATGGGCCGAACGCGGGAATTCGATGAGGAGGCGGTGCTGAAGGGGGCGATGCACATCTTTCGCAAGCACGGCTATCAAGGGGCGTCGATTCGGGATCTCGAGGAGGCGACCGGGCTCAAAGGCGGAAGCATCTATCACGCTTTCGGCGACAAGGCCGGCCTCTTCGACGCGGCGTTCGGGCATTACAACCGGACGGTGCTGGAGGGACGGATCGAGCGGTTTGCGCCGCCGGGAACCGGGCTTAAAGGCTTGCGCGAATTGTTCCTTTCGCTCCTGCATGAGCCCGACGATGGCTCGCTCGGCTGCCTGATCACCAATATGGCTGTGGAATTCGGCGGTAGTGCCGATCCGCACCCCCGTGTCGAGGCGGCGCTCGGCCTCCTTCGCACCACATTCCGCTCAAGGCTGACCGAGGCATCGACCTTCGTTCAGGACGCCGACGGTGCCAAGGCGGACAGGACAGCCACCCGCCTTCTGGCCTTCTATCAGGGCCTTCTGGTGCTCATTCGCGGCGGCGACGACAAGGCCGGCCTGCGGCAGGCGATAGAAGACGAATTCAATCAATTGGAGACGATGTTATGACACCTGAGGCCCTCTGGAATCGATATGCAGCCATCTGGTCGCTGGATGCTTCCGCTCGTGAGCCGGAAATGCTGGCTTGCCTCGCTGACGATGTGACCTATTGCGACCCGAATGGAACGATCGCCGGGCGCGCCGGTCTCTCGGCTTACATGGCCGGCTTCAAGGAGAGCATGCCGGGAGGCCGGTTCAAGATATTGAGCGTCCTCCACCATAATGACCGTTCGCTGGCGCGCTGGGTACTGCGCCAGGAAGACGAGAGGGTCTTGCAGACCGGCGCGAGCTTCGGGGTGATTTCCGATGGCCGGCTCGGCGCGATCACCGGCTTCTTCGATCCTCTGGCGGAGCAGCACCCATGAATAGCGAGGCGACACGCGGGCTGGCGCTCGACTTTGCGAGCCAGATCGCCCCAGCCGGATGCATCGATATCAGGCGCTTCTTCGGCGGCTCCGCCCTGATCGAAACGGCGCGCAGTTCGGGTTCGTCATGAAGGGCACTTTGTATCTCCGCGTCGACGCAGCGATGCGCGCGGAGTTCGAGGCAGATGGCTCAGAACCGTTCAGCTACCGCGCTGCCGGCCGGACGGTCACGGTTCGCCGCTACCACGCCGTTCCCGCACATGTGATCGATGATCCCGCGCTGCTGCACAGCTACGCGGAGCGTGCATTGCACGCAACCGCCACGCCCGGCCACCGGCTCGCCGATACGATCTAGCGTCACCCCGTGCGGCTAGTGCGTGGGCTGGCGGGTCCGTCACTTCGTCGATTGCTCCAGACCACGGATACGGCTCGATATCCCCCAACCCCTGCCCCCTGCGCGAAAGAAAAGGACCGATATCTGTCGATCCCTGTCTTTTCGCAGCCCCGCGGCAACATGTCCCGGTTCAGGTATTCAAGCCGCCATCCACCGTGAGGATGGTTCCGGTGATGTGCCTTGCAGCAGGGCTTGCGAGGAAAGCCACGGCCGCCGCCACATCTTCCGGCTCGCCGTAACGTCCAAGTGGAATGAGGGCACGCTGGAAATCGGCGAAGTCGCCATTGGCGGGATTCATATCGGTGTCGGTCGAACCCGGCTGGACCAGGTTTACGGTGATATCGCGAGATCCGAGTTCCCGCGCGAGGCCGCGGGTAAATGAGTGGAGCGCGGATTTTGTCATGAAATAGACCGTGCCGGTGTCACCGACGATGCGTTCGGCGCCGACCGAGCCGATCGTAATGACGCGGCCTCCCGCCTGCAGATAGGAAATGGCGGCCTGCGAAGCGAGCAGAGGCGACCGCACATTGACATCAAGCAGCGCGTCGATCTGCTCGACGCTGACATCGGCGATCGCACTGTAAAGTGCGATTGCTGCATTGTTGACGAGAATGTCGAGACCGCCAAGTGCCCGGGCCGCCTCGTCGACCGAGCGCTTCACGGCCGCCGGATCGGCGCTGTCGGCCTGAATGGCAAGTGCTTTCCGGCCCTTGCCCTCGACCGCCTGCACGACTTCGGCGGCGCGATCGGCCGAACGCTCATAGGTGATGGCGACATCAGCCCCCTTGTCGGCAAGCGCCAATGCGATGGCGGCGCCAATGCCACGCGAGCCACCGGTGACGAGGGCACGCTTTCCAGCCAGTTCTGTCATGATCTTCTCTTTCTGTAGTGATCGACACATAAATAGCTAGGCACGTTGCGGTGGGGTGTCAATGGGTTTATATAATGATCGATGCAAAAATCGGATGAGATGTCGAACGTCAACGAAACCCCTGCCCGCAGTCGCGGGCGGCCGCGGGCGTTCGACCGGGAAGCAGCCTTGGCGCAAGCGACCCGGCTGTTCTGGATCAAGGGCTTCGAGGCGACTTCGATTGCCGATCTCACCGAGGCGATGGGGATCGGATCACCGAGCCTTTACGCGGCATTCGTGTCGAAGGAGGCGCTCTATGCCGAGGCGCTGCGCCACTATCGCGATAACAACGAGGCGCTCGTCTGGGCAGGCTTCTTTTCCGCGGGCACGGCGCGCGAAGCGGTGATGTCGTTGCTGATGGATTCGGCCGCTGCCCTGACCGGCTGTGTCGCGGATATTCCCCGCGGCTGCATGGTGACGCTCTCCTCGGTCGGCAGCGAAGGCCATGTGGAACTTGGCGAACTCGTGCGAACTGCCCGCGCCATCACGCTCGACCGCCTGAAGGCGCGCCTGAACCAGGCGATATCAGCAGGCGAAATTCCAGCCTCGACCGACGTCCATGCGCTCTCCCGCTTCGTCCAGACCGTTCAGAACGGCATGTCGATCCTGGCCCGCGACGGAGCGACCCGCGGCGAACTGGAGGCAGTGGCCGAGCTGGCCATGCTGGGTTGGGACACACGAACCGGGGCTGCTGAGCACAGGCGAGGCTGATCGCGTTTCGAGAATATCGTTACGCGGATGCTCCTGTGTCACCTTTGGTCAGTTGGTCGCGGAAGCTTGATAGGATCGCTGGAGCGTGTAGCTGCCCCTCATCCGGCTGCCGCCACCTTCTCCCCGCAAGCGGGGCGAAGGGGATATGCCGCACCCTCTCGGTTCCTCGCCAGCCTCTCGCGGGGCACGTCCCCTCGCCCCGTTTACGGGGAGAGGGTTAGGGTGAGGGGCAGCCATTCGCGCGAACCGTCCGGAAATCGTTCGCACTTTCCGGCATCATGTCCTGAACGTTCAAATCTCGCCGGCAGCCGGCCCCCAGACATCCGTCAGCGCAAAACCGTTCGGATGCGGGTCGAAGGGGTCGAGGGCCACTTGGGTCAGGCCGAAGGTGAAGCCGCGGCCGGTGATGGTGGGGATGACGGCGGGGCGGCCGGCCACCTCGGTTACTGCCTGGAGGCCGACCTCGAATTCGGAGCCGATGATCGATTTCGAGGTGAAGATATCGCCGACCTTGGCCTTGCCGCGGGCATAAAGCGTGGCGAGATTGGCGGAGTTGCCGGTGCCGCAGGGCGAGCGGTCGGCCCGGCCCGGCCACATGGTGGTGCAGGTGCGCACCGTGCCGTCGGCTTCGGTATCACGGAACATGACATAGGCGACGCCCGATATCGCCGGGATCTCGGGATGGACGACCTTGATGTCGCGGTTGATCAGCTCCTTGAGGATCATGCCGGCCTGGACGAGGCCGGCGGCATTGGCCTTCTCGATCGTCAGACCGATCTGGCCGACATCAACAAGCGCATAGAAGATGCCGCCATAGCAGATATCGGCCTTGATCCTTCCCCAATGCGGCGTGTCGATCCCGACATCGAGCTCATGCACGAAGGAGGGCACCATGGTCAGCCTGACCTTCTCGCAGCGCCCGTCGCGGCAGGTTGCCGTCGCCTTGACAAGACCGGCGGCGGTTTCGAGCGTGACGATCGTCTCCGGCTCCTTCATCTCGACGATGCCGGATTCGAGAAGCGCCGTGGTGACGCAGATCGAGTTCGAGCCGGAACTCGCATGCGCCTGGTCGGGCTGCAGGATGATGAAGGCGGCGTCCGCCTCCGGGTGCCGTGCCGGCAACAACAGGTTGACCGAGCCGATGGGCGCGCCGCGCGGCTCCAGGCAGAGGAAGCGGCGCAGTTCGTCGCCCTTCGGATCGGTGTTCAGCCAATGCAGCTGGGCGGCGATGGTATCGCCGGGGATCTTCGGCACGCCGCCGATAGCGACGCGGCCGATCTCGCCTTCGGCATGGACATCCAACAGCTGGATCGTGCGCTTCCATCTCATATCGAAAACTCCAGATCAGACGTGACGGGTGACGCCGCCATCAACGCGAATATTCTGGCCGGTGATATAACCGGCGCCATCGGAGAGCAGGAAGGCCGCGGTCTTGGCGATCTCCTCCACATGGCCGATGCGCTTCATCGGGACCGTCTCGGCGGTCCCGGGCTTGTGGTTGAGGCTGTCGATATAACCCGGCAGGATGCAGTTCATGCGGATATTGTCGGCCGCATAACGATCGGAATAAAGCTTGGTGAAGGCGCCGGCAGCGGCGCGGTAGGTGCAGGAAACCGGGAAGACCAGCGTCGGCTCGTAGGCGGCGAAGGTGGTGATGTTGACGAAGGCGCCCTTGCCCTGTTTCAGCATGACCGGCGTCACCAGCCGCGCCACGCGCACCAGCGACAGGATCATCATGTCGGAACCGAGCGTCCAGTTCTCGTCCGAAATATCGAGCAGGTCGCCCTTCGGCGGATGGCCGCTCAGGTTGACGACGGCATCGATGCGACCATAGGTCTTCATCGTCAGGTCGAAGATCGCCTTGAGATCCTCGGCCTTTTCGGCCACGCCGCGCGAGGCGACGCCGCCAAGTTCGGCCGCGAGCTTTTCACAGCTCTCCGACGGCGACATCAGCGCCAGCTGATAGCCCTGGGCGGAGAGCTCGCGGGCGATCGCCTCGCCCATGCCGCGGCCGCCGCCGGTGATCAGCGCTACGGGTTTGGTGGTTTCGGACATCGGGACCTCCTAATAACGGTCTATGCGGAACGGGGTCATATCGACGGATGGTTTGAGCCCGGTCACCATATCGGCGATCACCAGCGCTGTCGTTGCCGAAAAGGTCAGGCCGAGATGGCCGTGGCCGGTCGCATAAAAAACGCCCTGCAGTTTCGACGACGGCGAAATGATCGGGATCGTATCGGGCAGCGCCGGACGATGACCCATCCATTCCGTCGTCTCCTCGACCTTGAGGCCGGGCAGCGCGCGCTGGGCATGGCGCACCAGCACCCGCGGACGGCGGAAATCCGGAGCAGCATCAAGGCCGGCGAGTTCGACATTGCCGCCGACCCGGATGCCGCCCGCCGTCGGCGTCACCATGAAGGCGCGATGCGGCCAGATCACCGAATAGCGCATCGCGATGCCGGGCTTCATGATCTGCGTGTGATAGCCGCGCTCGGTTTCGAGCGGGATCGGCTCACCGAGCTTTTCGGCGAGGAAGCGGGTGTGGACGCCGGCGGCAAGCACGACCGAACCCGCCTCGATGCGGCTGCCATCATCGAGGAGAACGACGGCGGTGCCGTCACCCCTGCGCTCGATATTTCGCACAGTGCCGGAAACGAAAGTCGTGCCGGCAGCCTTTGCGGCGTCGGTGAGTTTCACCACCAGCTTGTAGGGATCGCGGATCGACTTGTTGTCGGGAAGCAACACGGCTTTGGCGATCGCCGGCGACAGAGTGGGTTCGTAATATTGGATGGCGCCATTGCTCAAAACCTCGAATTCGAGGCCGTAGCGCCGCATCATGGCGAGATGGCCGCGATCGGCGGCAAATTCCGCCTCAGTCTCGTAGATCGCCAGACAGCCCTCCTCGGTCATCAATTCGGGTGCGCCGATCGCCTCGAGCATCTCTCTGAAGTCACCGAGCGCCCGGTGCGACAGGCTCATGCCGGCATCCTCGATCTCTCGGAGACGCGAGGGCCGACCGGCGGCGAGGAAGCGCAGGAACCAAGGCAACATCCTGGCCGCATAGGAAGGCCGCAGCCAGACCGGACCTTCCGGATCGAGCAGCCAGCCGGGAATCTTCTTCCAGGTCGAAGGGCCGGAGCCGGCGGCAAAATCGAGCGCGATACTTGCCATGTTGCCGAAAGAGGTGCCGCGACCTGGTTCGCCCTTGTCGATCAGCGTCACCTCAAACCCGCGCCGCTGCAACTCGAAAGCGATCGAGGCGCCGATCACGCCCGCGCCGACGACCGCTACCCTCTTCTTCGTCTCATCCGCCATGCCATCAACCCATCGCACGGCAGACAGAAGTGCCGTCGTGAATCTGATATATCACATCAAGATGCAATGCCTAGAGAATTTCCGTTTTCTCCGAATCACGGAAATTCTCTATTTCTTTGTGCACTTTTGCTGGAATTGCTCTGTGGAATTTTTACTGGCTTTCCGGCAGGCCGGCGCCGACGCTGTCGCCGACCGAACCGACGGTGTTGTTCATCGACTGGCCGAGACGTTTCAGCTGGGCGTCGTAGTTGCGCCGGGTGCGCGGATCGAAGATCGCAATCGGCGTGCTGACGGCGACACTGACAGCACTTCCGGCGGTCTGGGCAGCGCCCATCGCCACCGCGCCGACGGCCTCGCCGAGACCGACATTGGAATCGGTGATCGTCTGGCCGGCAATCAGCCGGTCGCCGATCAGCTGCACCACCTCCGGGCTTTCGGCGAACTTGCCGTGGTTCAGCCGGTCGCCGCCCTTGAGCTTGGTAAGGTCGAGCACGGTGATGCCGGCCGCCTCGAGCTTGCTGCGGTAAGGTTCGGCAGAGGGATCGATCTGGCCCAGCCGGTCGACATTGCCGGAGATGCGCCGTGACAGCGCCAGAGCCCGGTCGTCCTGCGAGACGAAGATGGTGAAGTGCGGCCTTTCCTTGCCGAGGCTGGCGAACTGGCGGCCGAAGACATCGACATCGAGATCCGGCGAGGCAAGGATAACATTGTTGATCTTCGGTGCGACATGACCTTTGCGGATCGCCATCTGCCTGAGCGCTTCGACCGTCAGCCACGTGCCCATCGAATGGGCCATGATGGTGATGTCGCTGACAGCCGGATTGGCGGCGGTGCGGGTCAGCAGCTCCTCCAGCGCGTCGCGGGAATAGTTGGTGCTTTCCTTGTCGTAATTATAATCGAAGATGCTGCCGCGCGACGGCCAGGTGAAGACGACGGGGGCGACGTCGGCATGCGAATCGTGGACGATCTGCGCAAAGCGGTAGACGGCATCCTCATAACGATTGTTGAAGCCGTGGACGAAGACCAGTACCCGGCGGCTCTTCGGCATATGGGTCTTCAGCCAGGTCTCGCCGGCCCGCTCGCCTTCCAAGGGATCGACCGAAACGGTGACGAAATCGCGTAGCGGATCGGCCGGCAGGCGGCTTGGCCATTGCACCTGGCCGACCTTGCGATTGGCTTCCGGCGGGATCGAGACGTCGACGGCATTGACGGCGAGCCCGGTGCCGCGTTCGCCGGAGAAAAGCACGGCAGGATTGTCGTCGGCAGCGCGCGTCGTCGCGACGAGAAGATCGACCTTCGACGTGCCGGCCGGCACGGTGCCGGCCGCCTGCATGACACCGACCGGCCTGCCGCCGCAGCCGGCGAGCGCCATCGTTGCAATCAGAAGACCTGTCAGAGCCGCGGGCAAGCCGCGTCTTTTGCAGATCATGACCAAACTCCAATCGGTTCACCCACCGGACAGGCGGCGCCCGTCCAAATAGTCCGACGAGGCTTGCCGAGTCAAACCTCGGGAGATGGACAAGAGCAATCCCCTGCGAAAACCACTGCGCGCTTTTGCTGGAATTGCGCCTGAAACTTTTCCGCTATCCGCGGCGTTTTGCCCGATCAGGTTCAATCGATGGATCACGGTGATGAAATTGCTCGGGATCACATGCTTATCGACATTGATGCTGATGCCTTCGCTCGGCTCGACGGAGACGCTTGGCGAGGCCGATATCCGCCGCGACATCATCGGCAAGACGGTCTACCTCTCCACACCGCTCGGCGTGAACTGCCGCTGATCTTCCGCTCGTCCGGCAAGGTCGACGGCAACGGCCAGGCGATCGGCCTTGGCCGCTATGTCAAACCCAGCGATACCGGCCAATGGTGGATCGACGCCAACCGCCTCTGCCAGAAATTCCAGAGTTGGAACAAGGGCAAGCCGATGTGCTTCGAACTCGAACGCGCCGGCGCCAACACGATTAAATGGACCCGAGACAACGGCAGGACCGGCGTTGCCCGGATCGGCAATTGATCGATTTCGACTTGGAGAGATTGGGGAAAAGAAAAAAGCCCGACGCGGGAGGAGGTGCGCCGGGCTCTTGATCCTGACTGACAACTGGGAGGAGGAGTGTTGTCAGTCCGATGTAAGAGCGCTGGGAGGAGGAGTGCGCTGCTTACGAAGATAGGTATAGCCAATTCTTTTGATTCGGAATAGCGAAAATACCGCAATGCAGCAATGCGCTGAGCGCAATGCTTGCCTCCTAAGCGGCACGCCACCGCCTCATTTTGCAGCATGTTTGACCAGATGGTCAAAATTATGCCGAAAATTGCGACCTCGGGGATCGCGATGGGCTTGCCCCTCATCCGCCTGCCGGCACCTTCTCCCCGAGGGGAGAAGAGGATATGCCGCAATCTTTCCGCTCCTCGCCTCGTCAAGCAGCCTTGAAGACCTTGCTGCCCTCGGCGTCGAGGGCGGAGAATTCTTCGTTCGAGAGGGTGATGTCGACGGCGGCGACGTTTTCCTCAAGATGCTTGACCTTGGAGGTGCCGGGGATCGGCAGCATCACCGGGCTGCGCTTCAGCACCCAGGCGAGCGCGATCTGGCTGGGGGCTGCATTGTGCTTTTTGGCGATGGTATCGAGCAGCGAGCCGGGTTTGGCGAGGTCGCCGGCGGCGAGCGGGTACCACGGGATGAAGCCGATATTGTGCTTGGCGCAATAATCGAGCACGTCCTCGCTGGTGCGGTCGACGAGATTGTAGCGGTTCTGGACGGTCGCGACCTTGAAATGCTTCGAGGCGGCTTCGATATCGGCAACGGATACTTCGCTCAGGCCCGCATGGCGGATGAGGCCGGTATCGAGCAGCGATTTGATCGCATCGAATTGTTCCTTGGCCGGCACCTTCGGATCGATCCTATGCAGCTGCCAGAGATCGATCTGCTCGACGCCGAGATTGCGCAGGCTCTTATGCACTTGCTGGATCAGATATTCCGGACGTCCGACGGGCAGCCAGATATCGGGGCCGTGGCGGGTCAGGCCGCCCTTGGTGGCGATGACAGACTCGCCGCCATAGGGATGCAGGGCTTCCTTGATCAGCCATTCGGAGACATCGGGGCCGTAGGAATCGGCCGTATCGATGAAGTTGACGCCGAGTTCCGGCAGGCGCTTCAGCGTGCGGATGGATTCGGCATGATCGGAAGGCTCGCCCCAGATGCCCTTGCCGGTGACGCGCATGGCGCCAAAACCGAGGCGGTTGACCTCGATATCGCCGCCGATCTTGAAGGTGCCTGACTTTGCTGCGTTGTATTGGGCTGCGTTGTGACTGGACATGGTCTTTCCTCTCTTATCAATCAAATATTGAAATCGGTGGAACGGTCGGAGGCGGTTGAACAGCCGCGGCACGGATGCCGAGGCTTTCGGAGATGCCTTCGAGCGCGAATGTCTGCCCTGATCGAAAGCGATGCCCGGCATGGTGAAGATCTGCTCGCTGGGATCATCAGAATGTGGCCGCTACGACGCTTGCAGATATAGGACGGCCCGGTTCCGATAACAGGGCCTGATCACAGGGATGGAGCGGAAACATCGACATCGAGCTGATCTGGTCGGAAGTGCACACGGAGGCGCAGGCGGCCCCCGCGTCAACGCCTGGTCTTTGCCTCGTCGCCGAATTCCGCCAGCATCTTCCAAAGGTCGGTGAAAATCTCCCGGGCGAAATCCTGCGGCGAAACGCTTGACGGGCGCTGCTGCCAGAGCTCAGCCCCGACGCGCAGCGCACCGATGACGATGGCCGCAAGGACGCGCATGCGGGGCCGCTCAAGCGGATCACCTCCCTTGCGCAGCAGCAGCGCCTCGGCGAGCTTCTGTTCGAGCTTGGCGTATTTCAGCTGGTCGCGGGCCTTCAGCGCCGGCGTGCGATGGATGAGTTCGCCTAACGCTAGGCCAGGCTCATCGACGGACGCGATGACGGTTGCGGTGATCGCCGCCTCGACCGCCGCAACGGAGGGTTCTTCCGCCGGCCTTGCGGCGATTGCAGCCATCAGGCGATCGGCAAAGGCATCCTGCCAGGCGAAAACCACCTCTTCCTTGGAGGGGAAATAATCGAAGAAACTGCGTTTGGAGACATCGGCCGCCTCGGTGATGTCCTCGATCGTCGTGGCCTCGAAGCCGCGCTGCAGGAAGAGGGTCATCGCCGCCTGCTCGATGCGCTCGCGCGTCTGCCGCCGCTTGCGTTCCCGCCTGCCTTCCGTCGTTTCCGCCCGCTTGTTCTTAGCCATTCCGGCCCGGCATCATCGTTCAGCCGCCGGTTTCGTTGGAAAAGGCGGCGACGTCGTCGATGTCAGCCGCGCTCTGGCGATAACTGAAGCGCTCGCGCGACAGTTCCAGCGGCTTGCGGCGCGAAATCCGGTAGACCGAGGCCGGCGGCAGGTTGCGCACCGTGCCGCCGATGCGCACTGCCTTCAGACCGAGACGGTCGAGGATCGGCCGCGGCACCGGGCAGCGCGGACCATAGGTAAACTGGTAGACGGCGCCGCCCGGACGCATATAGGCAAAGGCGCCGGCCAGGATCGAGGCGATCTTGCGCGGCGACATGGACAAAAGTGGCAGGCCGCTGACAACCGCGCCGACCGGTTCGCCTTCGAAGATATCGGCATGGGCGAGATGGGCGGCGTCCATCTGCAACACACGCGCGGTCGGAAAACGCGTCTGCAGCGATGAGATGAACTCCGGACCGTACTCGATCAGGGTCAGATCCTCTTCGCTGACCCCGCGCGCCAGCAGTGCCCGGGTGAAGACGCCGGTTCCCGGGCCGAGCTCGATGATCGGCCCGTCGAGTGCGGCAATTTCACTGGTCATGATCCTGGCAAGCGAATCCCCCGACGGCGCGATGGCCGCGACCCGAAGCGGGTTGCTGATCCAGGAGCGGAAAAAATGCAGGAAATCGGTGCATGCGGCCTTTGCAGTCATGACTATCCCACCTGTCTGAAATTCGATTGAATATGAAAAGCGACCATCGCGGCGAGCATGGCAATTCCAAGGCAGAGGCGTCAATCGCCCGTCGCTGCGGCTTTTCGCAACACCCACTGTCACCGGTTTGCTTGGTTTTGTACTTATTGCATTTTTGCATTCAGCGCAACATTTTCCAGGCGGGAGACAATCGACCCAGCGCAACCAGTCACCCCGCATGCGAAAGGGCGACCCTGAGGCCGCCCCTTCAGCCCATTGCGGGCCGCTCATGATCGCGAAAACACCGAGCGTCTCGTCAGTAGTTGCAGCTGGAGCCGCTCCCCGGGTTGAAGCCGAGTTTGCAATCCCTCTTGAGGGGCTTCTTCGGATCCATCATGTAAGGCGTCGAACCCGTGGTTTCCGAGGCGCGATCGCCAATCGAACCGGTCGTACGCCTGTCGTGCCGCACCGTGGTTTCTTGTTGCGCAACCGGACGCTCGGCTGCACCCTGTTCTGTCGCGCTCGACTGAAGGGGAGCTGCCGTGGCCGAGAAGGCCGAAAGGCCGAGGATTGCGCCGAAGGCAGCGGCCATCAGGCCGTTCTTGAAAGTCGTGGTCATAATCGTCTCCTTGGGAGGATTCGTGGAATTTACGCCCCGGAGTTAAGAAACGGATCTGTCACATACTACGGCACCGCAACGGCCATCACAGACATGTGAGCAGTGGCCCGATCAAGAAAGAGGCGGCTCATCGCCGCCTCTTTCATTTGCCGGCTCAATAGCCATTATCACAGGGCATGCTGCCGGGACCGATCGATCCTGTAAACGTAGGGTTGCACATTGGCGGGGCTGCCGCCCTGTTGACCGGGTGGCGGACGATGGAGCCCGTGGTATTGGCCTCAATGCCAAAGGCGGCAAGCGGATACCAGTAGCCATCGGAATGGCGGCGGGTGCCGACGTGCTCCGTGCGAAAGCCGCGATAGCCATGCCACCTACCGGCATGTGGTTTATATTGCACCATTTTCACGTCCGAAGCAGCAGGCGGCCGAGTCGTCTGAACGGGTGCCGCCTGCGCGGGGATGATCGACGCGAGGGCGAGAAGGGCGCCGAGCGCGGCGGCGGATGGGGCAAGTCTGAACATCTTCATGATAAACCCTCCTTATGGATTTATCTTGGAAGAATGCCGTTCAGACCAGCGGAGTTCCGCGACTCGACCGCAATTCCAAAACTCATGATTGCAGGCGATCCGGCGTGACTAAATCGCCAAAAAACGTGAAAAGTCGCAATCAGGAAAGGGCTCCAACGGCGCTGGTGATGAAACCTGAATTCTCTGTTCTCAATTCGCGTATAATGTCCGGTAACCCTGGCCGGAGAGGCAAGCGACATATTGCCGGTGGGCGGCAGCGCGCGCCGTGGTTTCGGCTTCCAACTCATCGGCCCCGGCATAGCCGGTCAGCTGGGCGCGCAGCTGGTACTGCTTCCTCGCCTCGTCATACATGGCGTTGCCGTCGGTCATGCAAAGGCCGTGCGCAACGACCGGCGGATTGACCGGCACGCCGACCGCCAGGAGCACGGGATCATTGGCATGGTCGATGCAGCCGCCAAGACCCGTCATCATCGCCAGGGCAGCCAGAACCCGAAAAATTCCCACCGTCATGCATTCCTCCGGCTGAAACGCCTCAAAGATCATCAGACCTGCGGATACATCAGGAAGGTTGCGCGAAACTAGGCTGGGGGGCTTGCCTGCCATTCCGGCCGGACGCGCCACTTGACTAGTCATGTTGAAATATTGCTAAAATATTATATTAATGCTTACTTATAGTCGTAAACACTAATCTTTCGGGAGGGAAAGATTATGGCTTCGCCGTGGGTAAACGACGCGCTCTCGCACGCACAAACAGCATTTTCCAGCAAGACTGATACAAATATCCTTGAGGTCGGAGGCGGCTCTCGCACGCATATCCCCTTGAAAGGAGCGCGATATACGGTTGTCGACATCTCCAAAGAGCAACTCGAAAAGAACCAGGACGCCGCTGAGAGGATCCTCGGCGATGCTCAGACCATCGACTATGGAGATCGTCACTTCGACGCCTGCGTCTTCTGGGACGTTCTCGAGCATCTGGAAAGCCCACGCTCTGCCTTGCTGAGAGCCCATGACACCCTATCTCCCGGCGGCCTGGTGTTCGTCAAGGGGCCGATCCTGAACTCGGCCAAGGGGATCTTCACCGATCTCACGCCCTGGTGGACCCACGTCTTGTTCTATCGCTATGTGTTGAGGCAGAAAAACGCCGGAAAGCCGGGCTATGCCCCATTCCGCGTCGAGCACGCCGCAGAGGCATCCCATTCGGAGATTGCCGGGACATTAAAGGAACTCGGCATGGATGTGGTCTTCGTCGGCGAATATGTGTCGACGCAGGTGCATGCGCTCAAGGACCGAATTCCCCCGCTGTATTGGCTCTACGAGGCTTTCGGCCTGCTGCTTCGCACGACTTCGGGTGGAAAGATCGGAGGGCGGGAGACAGAGTTCCTGATCGTGGCAAAGTGCCTTCGTTAGGCACTCCCCACCAAGATCTATATAGCACTTCGGAATGCCGAAATTGCAGGCCCTTCTGCTAGGATCGCTGCAATGAATCTCGGGGTAAAAGTGCAATGCGAATAAGCGGTATCGGGGGAGAAGAGCGTGGTCGTTTGCTTCCGGCGATTGCCGCCATTGTTTTCGATCTTACTGGCAAGCGCCGTCCAGGCTTTTTCCTGCGACCAGCCGATCATGATATCCAACTAGTCGTTCTGTGCGATCTCCAACGTGACCGATGAGGGCGGCGACACTGATTGGAAAGTCGTGCCTGCTTGGACTCGCGAAAAAGCCATAAGTGCGTTTTTCGGAAACGATTCGCGGCTACTGGCAAACCACGGACTTGCAACGCCAAATTCCATCGCGTTGTACTCTGCCAGCCGGGTGGCAAACGGGCAACCCGGATGAGTGCTCATATCTGGTTTGCAGCGGCTTTTACTCCTCTTTGGTTGGGAAGGAAGGGAAGACTATTTGAGAGACCACCCGACCGCTCAATAGTTTTCCCTTCGCTGTCTTGGGCCAGAGACTGGAGCGGCCGATGAGAAGTGCTTAACCTTGATCTCCCGATCTCGATCTTGAGAACCTGAAGCAGTTTCGGGCAAAACGGTTATCGCAGCCTCGGCACTACCCATCCTCTTCATCAGAAAATATGCTCGCGACGGCGGCCGAACGGCCCCACAACCTTCAATGTTCAGAGGCGCTGGGTGAACGACGCGGGGCTTCAATCCTTGCTTCAGGGATCAGACGTATCAGAGTTCCGTCACGCGCCGCGGCGCTGATTGCCGTTGCGATCTGCCGGAGCGGTCCACGCGCGACGAGCGTCTCTGGCGGAGGGTGTTTTCCGGGACCCGGATCGATAAAGGCTGAGCACTCATGATCCGAGTCGAGCATCGCCATGAAGGATGTCGCGACAATCATTTCGCCGCAAGCGGCGCATCGAAGAATGTAAGAACCGCGGTGGACGATCGATTCTGTTTTGTCCAATCCGCACGACGGACAGGCCAGCATATTGGTCATTGCTTCACCCCTAGCATGAGCACGCGCCTCTAGGAGGCGGCGGCCAGAACGATGGCGATGGCGAGCAGCAAGGGACCCATCCACTTGAAATGGCGAACCAATGGCGGCCGGCTGGCTGGCTTGCCTGGATATGGCAGATAACCAAAGCCGACGGATGTCATCCATAGGCCGGCGCAAAACATGATGATTTCATCGATATAGGCTGCGATCATGACTTTCCTGCCTTCGGATCGGCGCTACGATATCTCCGTCTCCGCGTCCGATGCCACTCATCCTACCCACCAGCACGGCCAGACGGAAGAGAAGAGTGGATCTGAGAGATTAAACTTTGGGTAGCATAATTACCTCGAATCCACTAGTCATTCGAACTCGTACACACGAATCCGCTAGAGCCACTTTTCTCGGGAATGTTTCATGCACAACGCCAAATTCATTCGTTACGCCGCCTTCTCTGCGTGCGTCGCTTTTGCGGCATTTCAGGCCGGACAGGTTCTGGCCGATTCGGCCGATGACAAGTTCTTTGACGCAGCCCTTTGCAAGCCACCCCATACGATGACATCGGCAATGAAGATCTATGATGTCGTGGAAGCTCTGGCCAAGCCGGACACGTCGTCTTTGGGCGCGGCGATCTACAAACTCCCGAACCAGATAGGCCGCGACGGCTTTAAGTCGACCGAGATTTTCTTTGCTAACAACGCTGTTGGCGTCTTGATCGAGGGCGAACGCGCCGACGATCTGGCCGCGAAATACGGTTTGAAGCCGGAGACCTCGGACCTGCTCGGCACATCTACCAAGGGCTATTCGCTTGAACTTCCCGCAGATCTGCAGCCGGAACCCGGAATGGCCGGGCCTGGAAAAGTCTCTATCATTGCTCGCCAAGGCAACGCCCTGCCCGGCAAAACCTTGCTGGCGTGTGAATTCGTGCAGGAGTTCTAAGAGGCGTCGCATAAGCGCGCAAAACGGCGGCACGAAACCCCTTTTCGAAAAGCACATCCCAGCAGTTCGCTGACCGAGAAAGGCATCTCGTTCATACTGCGCCTCGCCACGCCGGATGAATCGCCCTATGTGTGCAGGCTGCAACGGCAGAGAGCACGCAGCGGAGGTCCTGAGATCATGCAAACCATTTGGAAGAAGCCGGTAACGCTCGCCCTTGAAGGCCCGGATCAGTGGGTGGTGATCCAGACGACCCAGGCCGCGACATGGGCACTGGTCGAAGACTGGCCGACCGAAGAAGGCCCCGCCTTGGATAGGGCCTGCGCGGTTTGCGCGGATGTGATGTCGGGAAAACGAAACCGGGAAGAGGCGCGACAGGCGTTCATCGACGCTGCAATCGAAGCCGGAATCCCGATTAAGGAGTAAGCCACGACCCGTGCGGCGCCTATTTGGCGCTGGACGGCGAGCGGTCATCTCGGCTCGCCATCCAGCGTGATGACGCAGAGATTATACGCAATCAGCCATCATAATGGCCAGACAATGCTGCCTCCGCAGACTTGACAACCACGGCCAGATTGAAGCCCTTCGTCACAAGTGAAGGTCGGTCACCGCTTTCAGCCAGCCCGACTTGGGAGACGGAAGAGGCACGACCGTGCCGGCGTGCAGATCAGCGACCCAGAGATCATGTCGCCTTCAGTCCACGAACTTCTAAAACCGCGACGCTGACAGCAACGTCAAGCCGTCTCCGGGGCTTTGGCTCTCGCCAGGTCTTGCAGGAACTCTTCCATCAAGGGTTCGTCGCCGAACCGGCGATAAGCCCTTTCCGCTTCCAGCGAGAATGCCGGATGGGCTTCAACAAGGCTCGCCATGGTAGCCTGCGCCTTTTCAAGCTCTCCGCTTCCACCCTGCAACGCGGCTTGGATGAGAAGGCAATTCGCGTCGCGGGGCGCTCTGACAAGGCACTCGCTGATGACCGTGGCCGCCTCTTCGCGGCGGCCATCGGCATAAAGCGCCTGACCATGCACGTAGGCATAGTATTCCGGTGCCATGGGGTGCAGTCGGCGCGCCCGCTCCGCATTGGCGACAGCGTCCGGATAGTCTCCGAACCGGACCTGCGCTTTGGCCAGCGCAATCATACTGTCGGGATCGTTGGGGTTCAGTTCGACCGCACGCTGCGCCGCCTGAAGTCCGCCGGAATAGTCCGCCTGCAGCGCAAGTCCGAAACTGATTACCTGATATCCAAAACCGAGATTGGGATCGAGCCGCACGGCCTGCCGCGCCTCACTGAGACCCAGATCCAGTTCGGGCGCGTCGACCTGACCGCCGGGCCTTTGCGCCACTTCGCCGATGTAGGTCAACGCAAGGCCTGCGCGGGCTGCGGCATAAGCCGGGTCCATTTCGAGGGCGCGCTGATACAGGCCACGGGCATCGAGTATAGCGTTCTGGTCAGCGGCGCCGTGCCGGTAACGGTCGCGGGCCTGCAAGACGAGATCATAGGCCTGCAGACTATCCGTCGGCCGCAGCGCCGCCGCTGCCGCTTCGCTTCGGCCGATATAGGGCGCGAGTTGCGCGACGATTTCCGTGGTGAGCTCGCTCTGGACGGTGAAAACGTCAGCAACCTTCTTGTCGAAGCTGCGCGACCATAAGTGCGCGCCCGTGCCTACATCAATGAGCTGTGCCGAAACGCGGAGCTGGTCGCCTTCCCGGCGCGCGCTGCCTTCAACCACGTAATCGACGCCAAGCTTTGCCGCGAGCTTACGCACATCCGTCTCCTGACTGCGCACGGCATAAGTGGAATCGCGGGCGATGACCTGAAGCTCGGGATTACGAGCGAGCGCCGTGGTCACGTCCTCGGTCAGTCCGTCCGCAAAGTAAGGCTGGTTGCCGCTGCCGCTCATGGTTGCGAACGGCATGACGGCAATCGAGGGCCTGGGGTCTGCACGGATCTGATCTAGAGAGAGTGCAGCCGGGATGCCGCTCACCATCGCTGCCAGCGGAAGAGGTGAAATCTGGGTGCCGATGAGAATGAGAGCGATGGCAGCAACGCCATAAGACCAGCGCGCCGCGCTGCAGCTCAGGACATGCGGCACCTGCCGCCAGATCGACCAGGAAGAGCCCACCCGCCTTACGCGGTACACTTCAAGCAGCTCGGGAATATTCTTGGCGCGCCTGCGGCCGACTCGGGCGAACAGATCACCGCGGTTGCGCTCGGCGGCCATCACCACAGCGCCGCTGACGAATATCTGGCCGGGCTCGGCCATGGCCTCAAGCCGGGCCGCAACGTTCACCCCATCGCCATAGACATCGCCATTATCCTCGATGACATCACCGAGATTGATGCCGATACGCAGCTTGAAAGGCCCGTCGTCAAAACCTTGTTGGATGGCAAGTGCCGCATCAACGGCCGCGTTGACGCTCGGGAACATCGCAAGGAAGCCGTCACCTGTCGTTTTGAAGGTGGCTCCGCCATGGCGGGCGACAGTGGGCTCGATCAGGTTGTCAAAAACAGTGCGCAGCTCTGCATAGGTAGAAGACTCGTCCTCGGCCATCAGCCGGCTATAGCCGACGATATCAGCGGCCATGATTGCAGCGAGCTTGCGTTGCATTTCAGTCTCCCAACGGAGTGGCTTGGCACACAGCCGGCACTGCCAAAATTAGTGTGCAGCGATCCTTCAGACTAGTCCTGAAATTGGGAAAGCGGTTATCACTACAGCTCATAAATGCGTGAATATTGAGACGGTCCGTCAGTTGGCGGTCCGCCGGCCTCCACTTCGTCTGGAGCCGCCCCATCGCCTCACCGATGAGAGCGACGGCAATACAGACGGGCAGCCCTTGCTTTAGTGGGTATATTCCAGAGGCCCGCTTCTCTTCGTGCAAGCGATCGTCACTCTGAAGATGCTATTTGTGAGGGCGGCTGACGGTTCTCAAAGGGCCGCCTCGCTTCGCTGAAGGACGAGCGCGGTCACGCGAAGGCCGCGCTGGAGCGAGCGCTGGCCGAGTTGCGCCCCGACACGCGCATGACTGAGGAGAAGATCGACGCGTTCGCCCCGCCTCATGCGGGAGAAGGCAACGCAAGGACGATATCTTTCTGCCTATCTTCGCTCCGTTATCGATCAGGTCGAAGTCGATGAAATCCGCACCCGCGAAAGGCGGGACGTTCTGGAGCGTCTCGATGAGCGGAGCGGCTGCGGCAGGAGTGCCCGGTTTTGCATGGAAAAGAATGGCGCACCCGAAGAGATTCGAACTCCTGACCCCCAGATTCGTAGTCTGGTGCTCTATCCAGCTGAGCTACGGGTGCGTGCAAAATGCGGCGGTGCCGCTTGCGTGGCGATCCTCTAAAACGTCCTTCAGGACAATGCAAGAGCATTTCTGAAAAAATCGCGTCTTTGTCTGCCCGCGGCCGCGCCTTGCCAAACCCCGTCACTTTTCAATATGCGTCCGGCTGCGGTAATCCTCCAGCGAAACCGGGCGATCGGGGATCTCGATGCGGAACTGCGTGCCGACCGTCGGTTTTTCCACCAGCGCGATCGTGCCGCCATGGGCGAGCACGAGCTCGCGGGCGATGGTGAGGCCGAGGCCGGTGCCGCCGGAACGGGCGGAGCCGCGGAAGGCGGCAAAGAGGTTCTGGCGCGCCTTCAGCGGCATGCCGGGGCCGGTATCATCCACCGTGATGCTGACGACGCTGCCGACGCGCTGGGCGGAAACGGTGATGCGTCGGGCACTGCCGGCAGCGCCCTCGCCTGATGTCAACGCCTGCAGCGCGTTGCGGCAGAGATTGTGGATGACGCGGAAAAGCTGCTCGCCATCGGCATCGACCTCAAGCTCGGCGCCGATCTGCTCTGCGAATTCGATGCCGCTTTGCGGATCGATCGCCAGCATGTCCTTGACGTCCTGGGTGAGTTCCAACAGGCGGATATGGCGGCGGCGCGGCGCGGATTCGCTCGCCTTTCCGTAGGACAGCACCTCGGTGGTGTAACCGACGGCGCGGTCGATGGTACGCAAGAGTTTCGGGGCAAAGCTTTTCACCATCGGGTCGTCGACATCGACCAGCCGATCTGACATCAGCTGCGCAGAGGCCAGGATATTGCGCATGTCGTGATTGATCTTGGAGACCGCGAGGCCGAGAGCGGCAAGGTTCTTCTGCTGCTTCAGCGTCTTTTGCAGCTCCATCTGCATCGAGGTGAGGTTGCGGCCAGCGACCGCCAGTTCGTCGCGGCCGCCGTCGCCGATATAGATATGGGCGGGGTTCTCGGGATCGGAGGAGAATTGCTGCATGCTGCCGGTCAGTCGGCGGATCGGGCCGATGAGGATACGGTTGATCGCAAAGAAGATCAGCGTCGCCGTGAACAGCGAGATCAGCACCGAAAGCAAGAGGACGTTGCGGGAATAGGCGAACATCGCCGTGCGCAGCGGCCTGTCCTTCATCACCACCTCGACGCCGGTGTTGGTGTCACCGACGGGGCCATAGACCCGAATTATCCTGCTGCCGCCGAAGATCAATGTGTCGAGCGCGTCGCGTATCGCCGTCACCGGCGGCACGTCGGTGAGATCATAGGCTTCATCGACGGAGGCCGGCATATCGGTCGTCGCCAAGAGCCGCGAGGTGCCCTCCTTGCGCAGCACGATGGCCTTGGTGCCGGTCGCCTCCAGCGTCTCCTTCTGCAGCGCCCGCGGCAGCTCGACGGGCTGCAGCCCATCGATGACGATGGCGGCGGCAGCGGCGGTGTTCAGCCTGTCCTGCAGCCAGCGCAAGCGCATGCTGGCAACCGAGGGAAAGAAGATCAGGATTTCGGCGAGCATGATAAAGAAGACGGTGAGCCAGAGCAGCTTGCCGGAGAGGCCGCCGAACATCCGGGCAGGCGGGCACCGCGCCCTTACGGCCTCGCCGGCCGCCGGGATTTCCGCCGAAGGATTGTCGCCCTGGTCTCTTATCGGCATTCTCGTCTCGCCCGATCGGCAGCACTTCAGCCGCCCTTACCGTTGAGCTCTATATTAGACCAAGATGCTCCGCTTTCAAATCTTTGCGAGCAGCGTTACGTCGTCACAAAGAAACGCCGCCCGAGAGGAGGAAGGCCCCTCCCCAACCCCTCCCCACAAGGGAGAGGGACTAATTTGCGGCGCCCGCGCAGCAAATATCAGCCTTTCCGCGGATGAAACGACGAAGTGGGATGCGCCAGTGCGACAGGTTAAACCCCTCACCCTTGGGGGGAGGGGTTTGGGGAGGGGTCTTTGCCCGGCGCGGACCGGGCAGAAAAAACCAACGCCGCCCGGAGGCGGCGTTAAAAGGCGCGTGATCAGTAAAGCTTAGAACTCTTCCCAGCTCTGTTCGGCCGGAGCGGCATTGCCGCCGAAGGCGCGGGCGACCTTGGCGATCGCCCGGCGGGCGGGCGAAGCAACCGGCCTTTGCGGCTCGTTGCGGACGAGCGCCACAGGTGCCGGCGCATCATCGGACAACTTGAAGCGGGCAATGAGGCGCACCAGGCCACCGGCTTCGGCTGAAAGCCTGTGCGTGGCGGCGGAGGTCTCTTCCACCATCGCAGCATTCTGCTGGGTCACCTGGTCCATCTGGTTGACGGCGGTATTGACTTCCTTAAGGCCCGTCGACTGTTCGGTCGCAGCCGTGGCGATCGAATGGATATGGTCGTTGATGGCGATGACGCGGGTGCCGATTTCGGCCAGCGCCTCGCCGGTCGCCTGAACGAGCTTGACGCCAACCTGCACTTCGTTGCCTGACTTAGTGATCAGCGCCTTGATGTCCTTGGCGGCCTTTGCCGAGCGCTGGGCGAGTTCGCGCACTTCCTGGGCGACCACCGCAAAACCCTTTCCGGCATCGCCGGCGCGGGCCGCCTCGACGCCGGCGTTCAGCGCCAGCAAGTTGGTCTGGAAGGCGATCTCGTCGATGACGTTGATGATCTGGCTGATTTCGCGCGAGGCCTGCTCGATGCGGCCCATCGCCTCGACGGCATTGCCCACAACGACGCCGGAGCGGCCGGCATTCTCCTTGGCTTCGGACACCATAATGGTGGCTTCATGCGCCCGCTCGGTGGAATTCTGGACGACGGCGGTGATCTCGTCGAGGGCTGCCGAGGTCTCTTCGAGGGCGGCCGCCTGCTGCTCGGTGCGCTTCGACAGGTCGTCGCTGGCATTGCGCAGCTCGGCGGTGTTGCCGTTCATCGCTTCCGTCGTTTCGCGCACTTCGCGCATCGTCGCCTGCAGGGTGACGAAGGTATTGTTGACGTTCTGCTGCAGCTCGGCGAAGGCGCCCTGGAAGTTGCCGCTCATCGTCTGGGTGAGGTCGCCTTCGGCAAGGCTTGCGATGACGCGGCGGGTCTCGCCGATGCCGGCATCGACGCTCGCCAGCAGCGTATTGATGTTGCCGGCGAACTGGTTGAGGTTGTCGTCCTCGTAGTCCTTGCTGATGCGGTGGCCGAAATCGCCGGCCGCAGCCGCAGCCACGACGACGGACATGCTCGACTGCAGGTCGTCGCTCTTGGCGCGCATCGCCGCCTCCTGGGCGTTCAGGCGCTTGACGGCCAGGCCGTTCGCTTTGAAGACCGCAACAGCTGCGGCCATCTCGCCGATTTCGTCCGGACGGCCGGCAAAGGGGACCTCGGCGTCGAAATTGCCGTCGGCGACTTCCTTGATGGCATGGGTGACGCGCTTGATCGGGCGGCTCAAATGGCTGGTGCCGATATAGAAGCCCATGCCGATGCCGACCGCGATGCCGATGCCGGTAATGCTGAGCACGAGCATCAGCACCCAGGAGCGGAAGCTCTCGATCTCGGCATTCACGGTCTCCAGCGCTGCCTTGTCGGTGGCGACGACGGCATCGATTTCCGCCTGGAACGCCTTGCGGTTGGCGCGGTTGGCGTCGTTGTTGCCCTGTTGGCCGGCGGCTTCGGGGCCGACTTCCGTGCCGAGGCGGGCCGTTTCCGTGCGGAAGGTGCGGAATTCCGCGGCGCGGGCGACGAGCTTGGCAAAATCGGCCTTCTGGCTCTCGGGAACGAGCGGCGCCCAGCCCGAGATGACCTTGTCGATCTCGTCGAGGCCGGCCATCAGGCCCTTGGCGAAGTTCGGCGTATCCTTGATCGTTTTGGCGGCATAAATGCCGCGCGATTCCATGACCACCGCCGTGACGAAACGATTGAGGCGTTCGCCGGCATAGGCGCGGCTGGCGGCATGCTCGTAAGCCGTCAGGTTGCGACTGTATTCGTGCATGGCGGACAACGCCGTTGCGCCGATCAGAAGTGCCACCGCGCCCATCACGCAAACCAGCAGATTAATTTTGCCCCGGATCTTCAATGCAATGCTCCTAGCTACGCCACTGCCTGGAAAGCAAATTCCCAGTCGATGCATTGAATATCGGCGAAATTTATTAAAGTTAGATTTCTAATATTTACGATTATGGCTTCGGAAGTGATCCATGCCGAATGCGGCGAGAACGCTTAAGCGCCTGAAAACCGGGGCTATCGATCTGCCTCGGCGAAATTTACAACCACTCGGGGCAGGGCCTAATTTATTAACACCAGAGTGCGAAAATACTTTCCGAGCCAGCAGCGCAGAGTGAAATTATCCAGCATAATTGACTTTTATGGGCTTCATCCTTATAAGCCCGCGCACGTCCGGTCACGCAAGCCTTTCATGGCCCGCCCGTTCGAAAAACAACGCTCCTTGCATTATGCAAATTCAAGAAGGGCCGCACTCCGCGGTGTTTAAAATAAATGAAGCGTACCTACCAACCATCCAAGCTTGTTCGCAAGCGTCGCCACGGTTTCCGTGCCCGCATGTCCACGAAGGGTGGCCGCAAGGTCATCGCAGCCCGCCGCGCGCAGGGCCGCAATCGTCTGTCGGCGTAAGCCGGGTTGCCCGGTAAAAGATGGCGGGCGAATTGACGATCAGTGAGAAGAAACACACTGTCGGGCGGCTGAAGAGCCGCCCGCAGTTTCTTGCCGTGCGCGAGGGCGAAAAACGCCGGGGCGGCTTCTTCCTTCTCGAAGTCCTCGACCGGAAGGAACCCGACAGCCAGGCACGCGTCGGTTTTACAGTCACCAAAAAACATGGCAACGCGGTCGAACGGAACCGTATGCGCCGCCGCCTGAAAGAGGCGGTGCGGCTTCATGCGGGGTTTGCAATGCAGCCCGGACACGACTATGTGGTTGTCGCGCGCAGGGACGTGCTTGACGCGTCCTTCCAGGAATTGGCCGCGGAACTGAAATCCCGCGTGGAAACCAGGCCGAAACACCGGCGCTCCGGAGACGGACGCCCCAGGAACGTATGATGGAAAACAACCGCAATTATTTCATTGCGATCGCTCTCTCGGTGCTGATCGTCCTCGGCTGGCAGTTTCTCTATATGAATCCGCGCATCGAGGCCCAGCGCAAGGCGCAGGAAGCCCAGAAGGCGCAGCAACAGACCGAGCAGGTGCAGCAGCCGGCAGCCGGCGGCGAGACGCCGGCCCAGCCGAGCGGTACGGCCCCTTCCGGCCAGGCAGCCGCGACAGCGACGCTCGAGCAGGCGCTGGCAAAGACCCCGCGCGTCGCCATCGATACGCCGGCACTTTCCGGCTCTATCAACCTTGCCGGCGCCCGTCTCGACGATCTGAAGCTCAAGGGTTATCACGAGACCGTCGACGACTCGAGCCCGATCATCACGCTGTTCAGCCCGGCCGAGACCAAGGACGGCTATTTCACCGAACTCGGCTATATCGGCAGCGACGCGACAGGCGCCGTTCCGGGTGCCTCGACGCTCTGGACCGCGCCCGAGGGCGCCAAGCTCACCGAAAAGACGCCGGTGACGCTCTCCTACACCAATGACAAGGGCCTGACCTTCACCCGCACCATCTCCGTCGACGAACGCTACATGTTCACCGTCGCCGACAAGATCGAGAATACCGGCCAGGCGCCCGCATCGCTGTCTTCCTACGGCAGGGTGACGCGCTACAACAAGCCGACGACGCCCTCCGTCTACGTGCTGCATGAAGGCTTCATCGGCGTGATCGGCGACGGCCTGATCGAAACCAAATACAGCGCCGTCGAGGAGGAAGCCGTCACGCCGGCGAAATCCACCGGCGGCTGGCTTGGCATCACCGACAAATATTGGGCGGCGACGATCGTTCCACCGCAAAGTGCCGCCTATGAGGCGCGCTTCTCGCACTTTGCCGATGGCCAACCGCGCTATCAGGCCGATTACAAGGATGATGCCTTCACCGTTGCGCCGGGCCAATCGATCGAGCTCAAGAACCTCGTCTTCGCCGGCGCCAAGGAAGTGCCTGTTATCGACGGTTACGAGGCCAGCTACTCGATCCCGAAGTTCGACCGGCTGATCGACTGGGGCTGGTTCTATTTCATCACCAAGCCCATGTTCAAGCTGATGGACTTCTTCTTCCGCTACTTCGGCAATTTCGGCGTGGCGATCCTGTGCACGACCATCGTCGTCAAGCTCCTGTTCTTCCCGCTCGCCAGCAAGCAGTACGCTTCGATGGCGAACATGAAGCGCATGCAGCCGAAGATGGAGGAGTTGAAGGCAAAATTCGGCGACGACCGCATGGGGCTGCAGCAGGCGATGATGCAGCTCTACAAGGAAGAGAAGATCAATCCGATCGCCGGCTGCTGGCCGGTGGCGCTGCAGATCCCGATCTTTTTCTCGCTCTACAAGGTGATCTACATCACCATCGAAATGCGGCATGCACCCTTCTTCGGCTGGATCAAGGACCTTTCGGCGCCCGATCCGACGACGATCGTCAATCTGTTCGGCCTGCTGCCTTTCGAGGGGCCGGCGCTGCTGCACCTCGGCGTCTGGCCGCTGATCATGGGCATCACCATGTTCGTGCAGATGCGCATGAACCCGACGCCGCCCGATCCGACACAGGCGATGATCTTCAACTGGATGCCGCTGGTGTTCATGTTCATGCTGGCAAGCTTCCCGGCCGGCCTGGTCATCTACTGGGCCTGGAACAACACGCTCTCGGTGGCGCAGCAGGGGCTGATCATGAAGCGCCACGGCGTCAAGGTCGAACTCTTCGACAATCTGAAGGGTCTGTTCCGACGAAAAGAAGCGCCGTCGAAATGACGCTTGCCAAGCCCCGCTCCGGCGGGGCTTTTCATTTCCGGGCGGCGGACGAAGGAAACAAGGCATGCCGCGCAGGCGCCCGTCAAAGCTTGACATCCGCCCACAAAACCACGAAGCCCGGTAAAAGACCGAACCCAGAGATTGCAGAACCCGCATGTCCGACATCGAAAAGCCGCTCTTCGGCCACCCATGGATCTTCATCCGCGGCGTGCCGTCCCTGAATTTCCTGCCGCCGGAAGGGCCGCTGGAAGTGGCTTTTGCCGGTCGCTCGAATGTCGGCAAGTCCTCGCTGATCAATGCGCTGGTCGGCCAGAAGGGCTTGGCGCGCACCTCGAACACGCCGGGACGCACGCAGGAACTGAACTATTTCGTTCCGGACGGTTATTCCGGCGAAGGCGGCGACCTGCCGCCGACTGCGATCGTCGACATGCCGGGCTATGGTTATGCGCAAGCACCGAAGGAGCAGGTCGACAAGTGGACCAAGCTCGTCTTCGATTATCTGCGCGGCCGCGCGACGCTGAAGCGCGTCTATGTGCTGATCGACAGCCGCCACGGCATCAAGAAGAATGACGACGACGTGCTTGATCTGCTCGACAAGGCCGCCGTCTCCTACCAGATCGTGCTGACCAAGACCGACAAGATCAAGGCGGCCGGTGTGCCGAAGCTCATTGCCGAAACGGCGGAAAAGATCCGCAAGCGCCCGGCCGCCTATCCGGGCGTGCTGTCCACCTCGTCCGAAAAGGGCGATGGGCTGGACGATCTGCGCCAGGCGATCGCCGAAACCGTCGGCATCGCCCGCTGGAAATAGAAGGCCTGCGCACCCCGGACACGGAGCCCTGTTTGGTGTAAAGGTCTCCGCGGCATCCCAAGGTTGAACATAAGCCGAACTGAAAACTAAGGGTTGACGGCGCAGCTTTGATAAGCTAGATAGCGATCATCGAATTTTGCTTGCTGGCTTTGTTATCGCGCGATTGGCACCGCGCTCTGAACGAACTTCCTTTCAAAAATCGCTATCACCATCCGCATCGCCTCGGCGTTGCGGTTCTTCTATATTGTTATGAAAGGGTTCATCATCATGACCACTGGCACAGTTAAATGGTTCAATTCCACCAAAGGCTTCGGCTTCATTCAGCCTGACAACGGCGGCGCTGACGCCTTCGTTCACATCTCCGCCGTCGAGCGGGCCGGTATGCGCGAACTCGTCGAAGGCCAGAAGATCGGCTTCGACCTCGAGCGTGACAACAAGTCGGGCAAGATGTCCGCTTGCAATCTCCAGAACGCTTAAATCGGTATCTGCTTCCCTTTGACCACGGATGTACTGGCACTGCCGGAAGCACGTTATCAATCCAAGGCCAGGCGATTTGCCTGGCCTTTTTCGTTTTCGCTCGCGTGTCGAGCCCTCCAGCATCGGAGCCTAAGATGACAGAGACATACAGCAAATCTCGCCAGCGGGCGGAGATCGCCTTCGGCAACGTCCAGACCCAGTTCTTCGCGAAGAACCAGGCGGCCGAAGAGCTCGAATCCGACGCCCAATCGCAACAGGCAAAGACGTTGCGGCTTCGGGAGGCCCGGCTTGCGCGGGAACATAGTAACCGGGTGTCGGCAACCTCTGCCCTCATTGCGAAACGCGCCCGAGCCCGCTGAGATCTCAAGCCGATCGACAAGGCTCGACATTTAAAACGCGCTGAAGTGACGGGCTTGCAGATCACGCGCTGCAGCATGGCCGAAGGCGTGCTGGCATTCACTCGCATTAAGGAAGCGTCAATGGCAGAGACTGCGAACGAAATTCAATCGATCAATACGGCATGGCAGATCGCCATTCAGGAAATCCTGCGCATGGTGATCAGAGACATGTATCACGGCGGCGGCGAAGCTTCGTTCAGGAGCCATATCAAGCGTATCGAAGAAGCGGCCGTCGATAGTATTCACACGGATCTGAGGCTGCGCGGGACTGATGAATGGACGGAAGTCCTGGTCAAGGAAAGGGCAAGCAATTTCGTCACGACCCTGCTGACATCTTTTACGTATGACAGAGCTTAAAAATGTCGCGCAAGACTATGCAGAAAACAAGGACCTAAAGCGCGAAGAGCTTTGGCTCAGAGTGGCTGTTCCGCGCCGTTTTGCAGCACTCCAGAAAGACGCCGACAGATAATCGGTGCGATCGCGGAGGCTGGTCAGCACCGATTGCGCTTGCCTCCGCCCGTTTTTTCAAGCAACCGTCAAATCTCGCCCGTGCAAGAAAAGTCGCCCCCTTGAGTGATCGTCGATGACTAACACCAAAGACCAGCCCCTTTCGCCCGAAGGTGTGGGCAACCTGCCTCACCTTGCCGAAGCCCTCGATGATAGCCGGTTTCGACACTTTCTCGATCATGTGCCATTCGCGGTGGCTGTCTCCGAACTCGCCGGCAACGAGCCGCTGATTTACGTCAACCTGGAATTCGAACGGCTGACGGCGCTTGAGGCAAAGCAGGTCCAGGGGAAGCCCTGGTCGGAGATCGAATTGAATTCAACGTTCATCTCCGGAGACGTGCCGCTCACAACCGCGGTGACCTCTGCGGAGGAGTATATCGGTGCCTTCTCGCTGGTGCTCGAACCCGAGAGCACCGTGATCATCGATGTCTGGTCGAATACCATCATCGACGATGACGACACGCCGCTTTTCCGATTGGTAGCATTTGCAGCTCGCAACGAGGCGACCGGCGCGGAGAGCTTCAGCGCATTGCTGACGGAGAAGGATGTCCTTCTGCGGGAACTTCAGCATCGCGTGAAGAACAATCTTCAGATGATCACGGCGCTCATCCGAATGGAGGCGCGCAATGCTCAACAGAACGAGGAAAGCGAGAGGTTTGCACGGCTTGCCGGGCGGATTGAAGCCTTGGCCCTGCTCTATCGCTCGCTGTCGGACGAAGAGAAAAACGCCACGGTCGATCTTGGCACCTATGTCAGCCAGATTGCCGCCTCGGTAATGGCGGCCCATGCCGTGGAAGGGATCCGGCTGGACATGAAGGTCGATACCTGGCCGGTTTCGGTCGATGTCGCGATGCCGGCCGGCCTCGTCATCAACGAACTCCTCACCAATACGCTGAAGCATGCCTTCCTCGGACGCGATGGCGGCGAGATCACGCTCCGCTGTGTCGTCGGCGAAACCGGATGCAGGATCACCGTTGCTGACAATGGAGTCGGTCTTCCCCGGGATGTCACCTGGCCGCAGCCGGGAAAGCTGAGCGCGATGATCGTACAGTCGCTGAAACAGAATGCCCGCGCCGAGGTTGAAGTCAGCTCGTCCCCTGACGCCGGCATGAGTGTCTCCCTCGTCTTCCCGAGAGTTGAAGCGGCCCAATAGAGCGCCGCGCGTCTTTTCAGACGCGCTATCACTTTGAATCTGCGCATAACCCCGAAAATCGATTCCGATTTTCTGGGTTATGCGCTAGCCACCTCATCATTATGTGTTTGGGGCGCCCGGAAGGCGCCCCGATGCGTCTACCGATACGAACGGGCTTACATCTTCGGCAGCAGCACCTTGTCGACGACGTGGATGATGCCGTTCGACTGCTTGACGTCAGCGATTGTCACATGGGAGACGCCGCCGTTTTCGTCGGTCAGGGTGATCTTGCCCATGTTTTCCTTGGCTTTCAGCACGCAGCCGCCGACGGTCTTGATGTCGTGCTCGCCGCCATCATCCTTGATCATCTTGGCAACGGTCTTGGCCATCGCATCGGCGGCAACGACGTGGCAGGTCAGAACCTTGGTCAGCGTTGCCTTGTTTTCCGGTTTCAGCAGCGTATCGACGGTGCCCTTCGGTAGCGCGGCGAAAGCTTCGTTGGTCGGCGCGAAGACGGTGAAGGGGCCTTTACCCTCGAGGGTGCCGACCAGGCCGGCTGCCTTGACGGCTGCGACCAACGTCGTGTGATCCTTGGAGTTCACGGCGTTCTCGATGATGTTCTTGCTATCAAACATCGCCGCACCGCCGACCGTCGGGTTTTTCGCGGCGGCGAAGGCGACGGCTGACATGGCGGTGGCAAGCGCGAAGCCGCGCAATACGGACTTGATCATGATTTTCTCCTCACCGGAAACCGTCCGCCGGCTTTATGCCTCAGCGTCGTCCGGACATTTTGAACTACGGAAGGCGGCGCCAAGAGTTTCAGAGAGGAGACATAATTTACGGCCGGCGCGATTATGGCCGGCGCAAGGGACCGCTTGCGATCACCGGACCAGTCGCCTGGCCGGTGGGCGAACCGCCAAAGGGTTCGAGACTGACGGCAAGCGTTGCGCCATCGGCTATCATGCTGCGCAGTTCGGTGGGAATGACGAGTTCACCGCTTTCGCCCGGCTGGAAGACGCCGAGCGATCTCGTCATGCCGCTGCCCGGCACCAGCCAGAGTTCCAGCGACTTCTCCTCCGGCTTGCCGGCGGCGATCGGAACGATTTTCAGCCGGCCGCTCTGAAGCTCGTAGGAGGCGAGAAGATTGATGGTGCTGTTCTGGCCCGAAAGCGAGGCCACCAGCGGTGCCGGCCCCTGTGACTCGGGCACCACGCCGGAGGCAAAGATGACGGCGCTGACGGCGACGACGATGCAGGCGAAGCTCAGCGAGCGCCAGAAAACCGCGGAATTCCAGAGCCCTTGAGAAAAGGATGGAGGCTTTTGACCATCGCCGAAAAGCCGCGCCTCGATCTGCTTGAAGGTTTCCCGGTTCGGAGCAACGCCTTCATACTCGTCGTTGAAGGCGGAGAGGTTGGTTTCCCAGCGGCTGACGATCGCAGCGAAGGGCCGGTCGTGGCGTATGCGCTCCTCCACCACCCGGCGATCCTGCAGCGACAGGACGCCAAGCACATATTCGCCGGCGAGAACCTCGTCGCGGGAGCGGTCTCCCTTGCTTTTGTCGGGCGATGTCATCGTTCCATGCACTCTCTCAGTTTCAAGAGGCTGCGCCTGAGCCAGGTCCGCATCGTATTCAGCGGAACACCAAACTGATCGGCCAGTTCCTGATAGCTCAGCCCTTCGACATAAGCCCGTTTCACCGCGACCGCACGATCAGCTTCCAACTCTTCCATGCAGGTGTCAATCCGCCTTCCTTCATCCTTGGTCACCGTCTGCATTTCCGGGTCGGGTCCGGCATCGGCAAGATCGTAGACCGTGTCCAATTCGTCGGCGACGGGCCTGCGCGCCCGCAGCGCATCGATCGACCGGTTGCGGGCAATCGCGGCCAACCATGCCGAGGACGAACCCGAGGCGACGGAGAAGCTGCGCGCGCGTTGCCAGATGCTGATATAGACTTCCTGCAGGGCTTCTTCGGCTTCCGTGCGATCCTTCAAGATACGCAGGCAGATCGAGAAAAGTTTCGGTCCGGTCTGACTGTAGAGAGCCACGAAAGCCCTGCGATCGCCGAGTGCGACGCGGCCGATCAGGTCTGCGATCTCATCGCCTTGCATGCCGTTCCTCATCTCAAGCTTGCCTGCGCCAGACGGTAACGACGTCCGGCTCCGCGACAGATACGAAAAACTATTGACCTCTGGATTATTCCCTCTGTCAGAAACTTGCGATAAAAGGCCGCGAACAATTCTGCGGGGTTCCCATGAACGAAACCGAAAGCGAAATGCAGGCACGGCTTCTGGCCAAGGCACTGCCCTTCATGCAGCGTTACGAGAACAAGACGATTGTCGTGAAATATGGCGGCCACGCCATGGGCAATCCCGAGCTCGGCAAGGCCTTTGCCAGCGACATCGCGCTCTTGAAGCAATCGGGCGTCAATCCGATCGTCGTTCATGGCGGCGGCCCGCAGATCGGCGCCATGCTGAGCAAGATGGGCATCGAATCAAAATTCGAGGGCGGCCTTCGCGTCACCGACCAGAAAACGGTCGAGATCGTCGAGATGGTGCTCGCCGGCTCGATCAACAAGGAAATCGTCGCGCTCATCAACCAGACCGGCGAATGGGCGATCGGCCTTTGCGGCAAGGACGGCAACATGGTCTTCGCCGAAAAGGCGCGCAAGACCATCAAGGATCCGGATTCGAACATCGAGCGCGTGCTCGATCTCGGCTTCGTCGGCGAAGTGGTCGAGGTCGACCGGACGCTGCTCGATCTGCTTGCCCGCTCCGAAATGATCCCGGTCATCGCCCCCGTGGCGCCTGGCCGCGACGGCGCCACCTACAATATCAATGCCGACACGTTCGCCGGCGCTATTGCCGGCGCGCTGAACGCCACCCGGCTGCTGTTCCTGACCGATGTGCCCGGCGTGCTTGACAAGAACGGCCAGCTCATCAAGGAGCTTTCCGTCGCCGAAGCACATGCGCTGATCGCCGATGGCACGATTTCCGGCGGCATGATCCCGAAGGTCGAGACCTGCATCGATGCGATCAAGGCCGGCGTGCAGGGTGTCGTCATCCTGAACGGCAAGACCGCCCATTCCGTCCTGCTGGAGATCTTCACCGAGCACGGCGTCGGAACGCTGATCGTTCCCTGAACGAGGCTGCGCCCTTCACTTGCGAAGGGCGGATCTTCCTGGCACGGAAACAGGGTATCGAGGAACGAAATGCGCCTGACAGACTGCTATAATTTTCACGATTTCCGGCGCATGGCCAAACGGCGTCTTCCCGGGCCGATATTCGACTACATAGACGGCGGCGCCGATGACGAGGTGACGTACCGGCGCAATACAGCGGCCTTCGAGGCCTGCGATCTGGTGCCCGACGTCTTGCGCGGTGTGGCCGATGTCGACATGTCGGTGACCGTCATGGGGCAGAAGCTCGCAATGCCGATCTATTGCTCACCAACGGCGTTGCAGCGCCTTTTCCACCACCAGGGAGAGCGGGCGGTCGCGGCAGCGGCGGCAAAACACGGCACGATGTTCGGCGTCTCCTCGCTCGGCACGATCAGCCTGGAGGAAGCGAGACAGATCAGCAACGGGCCGCAGGTTTATCAGTTCTATTTTCACAAGGACCGCAGCCTCAACCGCGAGATGATGGCGCGAGCGAAAAATGCCGGCGTGCAGGCGATGATGCTGACGGTCGACAGCATCACCGGCGGCAACCGCGAGCGCGACAAGCGCACGGGCTTTGCCATTCCCTTCAAGCTCAATCTTGCCGGCATGACCCAGTTTGCGATCAAGCCTTCCTGGGCAATCGACTGGCTGACGCATGAGCGCTTCCGGCTGCCGCAGCTCGAAAACCACGTCAAGATGGATGGCGGCGCGCTGTCGATCAGCCGATACTTCACCGAGATGCTGGACCCCTCGATGTCGTGGGACGACGTGGCGGAGATGGTGCGCGAATGGGGCGGTCCATTCTGCCTTAAGGGCATCATGTCGGTGGAAGACGCCAAGCGCGCGGCCGAGATCGGCTGCAGCGGCATCGTGCTTTCCAATCATGGCGGGCGCCAGCTCGACGGCTCGCGCAGCGCGTTCGACCAGCTGGCCGAGATCGTCGACGCCGTGGGCGATCGGATCGACGTGATGATGGATGGCGGCGTGCAGCGGGGAACGCATGTTCTTAAAGCGCTGTCGCTGGGGGCGAAGGCCGTCGGGCTCGGGCGCTACTATCTCTTCCCGCTTGCCGCTGCCGGACAGCCCGGCGTCGAACGGGCGCTGGAGACGATGCGCACAGAGATCGAGCGCGGCATGAAGCTGATGGGCTGCACCTCGGTCAGCCAGCTCAGCCGGCGGAATCTGCGCTTCCGTTCCTGAGCGGAACGGGATTTCATTCCGGGCCGCAGCCTTTCGCACTAAAGCGCGTCGCGATCCTTCGGATCCGCTCGTCGCGCTTTAGCTCTTTGTTTTTACGCATGCCGTTGTCGCAAAACCGCTGCACACTTTTGCGCGACATGCTTTAGATCTGCGGCCCTCGGACATTCGGCGTCAAAGCGGGCTATAAATCGCCGCCGCGTCCTGTTTCAACTTTTCCATTATCGACCGGTAAGGCCCCGGACCATAACTGACGCGGCCGACGCCGAGCTTTGCCAGCGCCTTCACATCGGGGGCGCCTGTCCGCATCATGATGTTGACCGGCAGCGGCGATGCCGCGCAGATCTTCTCGATCAAGGCGGGATCGATCAAACCAGGCACGAAGAAGCCGCTGCCGCCAGCGGCCGCATAGGCCTTGCCGCGCTCGATCGCCTCGTCAACCAGACCGGCATGTTTGCAAAGATCGCTCTCGGCCAGGAAGAGATCGGTACGGGCGTTGATGAAGAAGGGGATGCCTTTCCCTTCGGCCATGGCGCGAATGGCACTGATGCGGTCCGCCTGCCTCTCGATGGGATAGAGCCCGTTGCCGCCGAGCACCTGATCCTCGAAATTGATGCCGATGGCGCCGGCCTCCACGAGCTTGGCGACATTGGCGGCAGCACCCTCGGCCTCGGCCGAATAGGCGCCTTCGAAATCGACCGAAAGCGGCAGGTCGACGGCAGCGGTGATGGATTTCGCCGTTTCGACCAGCACCGACATCGGCAGCTTCTCGCCGTCGGCATAACCATGGGCAGCTGCCACCGACCAGCTTCCCGTCGCAAGCGCCTTGGCGCCGGCATCGGCGACAGCCTTGGCCGTGCCGGCATCCCAGATATTGTAGAGAACAACCGGGTCGCCCTTGCGGTGCAGTGCGCCGAATGCCTGGGCCTTTTCGTTCTGGTTCATGCCGTCTCCTCCGTGTTGGGTGCTTGTGCTTTGATCTTCTCTTCATGCCGCAGCAGCCATTGCTTGCGCCAGAGCCCGCCGCCGTAACCGGTCAAAGAACCATCCGCGCCGAGGATGCGATGGCAGGGCACAATGATGGCAAGCTGGTTGGCGCCGTTGGCGCGACCGACCGCACGCACGACTTCCGGCCTTTCCATCTCCCTGGCGAGATCGCCATAGGCGCGCGTCTGGCCGGCGGGAATCTCCATGAGCTTTGCCCAGACATGTTTTTCGAAAGGCGTGCCGCCGAGCGCCAATGGCGTCTTGAAGACCGTGAGCCGCCCTTCGAAATAATCCCGGATCTCCGCCGCGATCTGGTCGATCGCCGGCGTGCGGCCGATCGCGACCGACGAGCGGACGCGCTTCTGCAGCGCCTCGAGCTCGGACGGCAACGCCTTACGGTCGTGGAATTCGAGAAGATGCAAATGCGTCTGGTCGGCGACGGCCACCATTGGACCGAGTGGGGTGTCGAACCAGCCGGCAAAGAGCAGTTCACGGTTCTGCGACAGCGCCGGTGCCTTGCCGACCAGCCGCCGAAAAGCCGTCCGGAAACCACTAGGAGATTCATATCCCGCCTCAAGCTGTGCATCGATGACGCGCGCGCCATCGGCCAGTTGCCGGGCCGCCTCGCCCAGCCGGCGATAGCGGACGATATCGTGGAACGTCATGCCGAGCCCGCGTTTGAAGGCGCGGCGCACGGTCGAAGGATCATGGCCGCGGCGCACAAGCTCATCCTCGGTCCAGCGCAACTGCGGCTCGCAGTCCAATGCGGCAAGCAGTTCGTCGACGATCGGTTCCCTGCCCGGCTGCTCCAGCGGTCTGCAGCGCTGGCACGGGCGGAAGCCCGAATGCATGCAGGCGGCGATCGTATCGAAGAAGAGCGTATTTTCCCGCTTCGGCTTGCGCGCCGGGCAGGTCAGACGACAGAAGATGCCTGTCGTCTTGACGCAGACATAGGCCTGCCCCTCATAATCGGCACTGCGGGCGATCAGGGCATCATAGAGCGTATCATCATCGGGGCGTTCGAAAAGCATGGGCCGCTTTTAGCATTCCGTGCCTGCGCCGTCCGCCGAAAATCGGGCGTCTAATCTTTCTTGCCGATTTCCTTGGCGGATAAGCCGTGCCATAAGACCGCCATGAACAAGATCGATCGCACGCCTGATAGAGCCGATTTCCAGCACATCACCGACTGGGTCTTCGACCTCGACAACACGCTCTATCCGCATCATGTCAATCTCTTCGCGCAAATCGACAAGAACATGACCGCCTATGTTGCGGCACTCCTGCAGATGGAGCGGGAAGAGGCGCGCAAGCTGCAGAAGCAATATTACCTCGAGCATGGCACGACGCTGCAGGGCCTGATGATCCATCACGGCATCGACCCGAATGATTTCCTCGAAAAGGCGCATGCGATCGACTACACGGCGCTGACGCCGCAGCCGGAACTCGGCGAAGCGATCAAGGCGCTGCCGGGGCGCAAGTTCATCTTCACCAATGGCAGCGTCAAGCATGCCGAAATGACGGCGGAGGCGCTCGGCATCCTCGAGCATTTCGACGACATTTTCGATATCGTCGCTGCCGATTATGTGCCGAAGCCGGCGCAGGCGACCTACGACAAATTCACGGCGCTGAAGCGGGTCGAAACCACCAAGGCGGCGATGTTCGAGGATCTGCCGCGCAACCTGACGGTGCCGAAGGCGCTCGGCATGCAGACCGTACTGCTGGTGCCGCGCAATCTGGAAGAGACAGTCGTCGAATGGTGGGAAAAGACCAGCGGCGATGAGGATCACATCGATTTCGTCACCGACGACCTCGCCGCTTTTCTCGGCAAGATTACCGGCTGAAGCATTACCAAGTTTTCACTCAGCTTACCGATGTTTAACTGGGTTTTCCGGGGCTGCGGCCATATCTTCTTTCGTGAAGGGACACCTTACGAAAGGCAAGTACTATGTACCGCAACAAGCTGATACTGGCAGCGCTTTCCTCCACCCTCATCTTCGGCGCAGCCGCCGGGGCAGGCTTTGCCGCACCGGGCGACGGACCGCGCCAGCATGCCGGCATGGGCCGACCCGGTCCGGGCGCCGCTGCCTTCCGCGAAATCACCTATGTCCGCATGCTGAAGCAGTTCGACACGAACAAGGATGGACAGATCTCCAAGGACGAGGCGACCGCAGGCATCGACAAGATCTTCGCTGCGATCGACACCAACAAGGACGGTTCGCTGACACCGGGTGAAATCCGTACGTACCGGCAAACGCAGATGCAGGCGATGAGAGACCAGCGCAAGCAGGAGGCCGGCGAAAACAAGGATGCGAACGCCGCACCCACGGCACCTGAAACCGCCGACAACAATGACCAGGGACGGCCGCCGCGCGACGGCCACGACGGTCGTGACGGACATCGCTGGATGCGCCATGGTGGCAACTTCATGCGCGCCTCGCTGATGATGCAACGGATCGACACCGACCAGAACGGCCAGATCTCCAAACAGGAAGCCACAGCCGCCTTCGACAAGCTGTTTGCGCGAATGGACCGCAACAAGGACGGCGTCATCTCGATCGACGACATGCCGGACCGGCCGCTCCTGTAAGGCCGCACGAACCGTTCCTCCCGCTCCCTTCCCGCTCCGGTGGGAAGGAGCGGGAGGAATTGTGAATGCGTGTCGTTCGGCCGAAGCGCCCGCCTGAGCCCCTACTCGCGGTGTTCGTAGAAATCCTGCACGATCTTCCATGCCGCTTCTGCCGTATCGACGAAGCTGATCAGCTTGACATCGTCGGGCGCGATCGTGCCGAATTCGGCCAATGCCTCGAAATTGATGATCCTCCTCCAGAACGTCTCTCCGAAGAGGATCAGCGGCAGGCGCTCCATGCGGCCGGTCTGGATCAGCGTCAGGCATTCGAAGAATTCGTCGAGCGTGCCGAAGCCGCCCGGAAAGACCGCGATCGCCTTGGCGCGCACCATGAAATGCATCTTGCGGATGGCGAAATAGTGGAAGTTGAAGCTGAGCTCCGGCGTCACATAGGCGTTCGGCGCCTGCTCGTGCGGCAGCACGATGTTGAGGCCGATCGACGGCGCACCCTCGTCGGCCGCGCCGCGATTGCCCGCCTCCATCACACCGGGGCCGCCGCCGGTGACGATGACATATTCGTGGAAATTCAAGGTGGCCGAATATTTCGAGCAGAGCCGGGCGAATTTGCGCGCCTCGTCATAATAGACCGACGCCGCCTCCAGGTTGATGCGCTGGATATCGTTGCGGGCTGCCCAGGCGCTCTGGCCGGGAGCGGGAATGCGGGCGCCGCCGAACATGACGACGGTCGACTTGATGCCGCGTTCGGTCAGCATCATCTCCGTCTTCAACAGCTCCAGCTGCAGGCGGATCGGCCGCAATTCCTCGCGGCAGAGGAAATCCTCGTCGACATAGGCAAGGCGATAGGCAGGCGACATCGTCTGCGGCGTCTTCGGCACGGCTTCGGCGCGCTGCCTGTCGGTCGAGCTGCTCTTCAGCGGGTCCCATACGCCATCCTTGCGCCGCGAACCGCCGTTTCGTCCCTTCGCCATGTCGAAATGCCTTTCAGTATTGCCGGCTACGAAGCCGGATATGTCGCTATAACGCCTTGAATCCAGATATGATCTTGTCGGAAAAATCATTCCGTTCTACGGGTTCATGCTGTAGAGCAGGATACATCCCCGCCAACCGCATTCCGGAGACCCCGCCGTCTCCACGATAAAGATCGAAGTTTAAGGAATTCTCATGAGCGCCACCGACCTCGCATCCCTCGAAAAGATCATCGAAGCCGCCTTCGACAATCGCGACAATGTGAACACGTCGACGAAGGGCGAGATTCGCGATGCCGTCGAAGCAGCGCTCGATCTGCTCGATGCCGGCAAGGCCCGTGTCGCCGAACGCGGCGCCGACGGCGCCTGGACGGTCAATCAATGGCTGAAGAAGGCCGTGCTGCTGTCCTTCCGCCTCAACGACATGGACGTGGTGAAGGGCGGCTCGGACAATTCCACCTGGTGGGACAAGGTGCCCTCGAAATTCGAGAACTGGGGCGAGAACCAGTTCCGCGCCGCCGGCTTCCGCGCCGTGCCGAATTGCGTCGTGCGCCGTTCGGCCTATATCGCGCCGAACGCCATCCTGATGCCTTCCTTCGTCAACCTCGGCGCCTATGTCGGCGAAGGCACGATGGTCGATACCTGGGCAACGGTCGGCTCCTGCGCGCAGATCGGCAAACATGTGCATCTCTCCGGCGGCGTCGGCATCGGCGGCGTGTTGGAGCCGATGCAGGCCGGCCCGACGATCATCGAGGACAATTGCTTCATCGGCGCCCGTTCGGAGGTGGTCGAAGGCTGCATCATCCGCGAAGGCTCGGTGCTCGGCATGGGCGTCTTTATCGGCAAGTCGACCAAGATCGTCGACCGCGCCACCGGCGAGGTGACCTATGGCGAAGTGCCGCCCTATTCCGTCGTCGTCGCCGGCTCGATGCCGTCGGGCAATGCGACGATGGGCAACGGCCAGCCGGCGCCGCATCTCTACTGCGCCGTCATCGTCAAGCGCGTCGATGAAAAGACCCGCTCGAAGACCGGCATCAACGAGCTGCTCAGAGATTGATGACACCGGGACGTTGATCCGGTAAACAGACGGCGTCTTTTACGCGAGGCGGCCCCGCCTTGCCATGTCTTTGCCATTCCCGCCGGATAGTTCGACCGCCATGACCGCTACCGACCCCGTCGCCAATCTCCAGACGCTGATTCGCTGCCCGTCCGTGACGCCCGCCGAAGGCGGCGCGCTGACGGCGCTGGAGGCGATGCTTGCGCCGCTCGGCTTTACGGTCGACAGGGTGAAGGCGAGCGAAGAGGGAACACCCGACATCGAAAACCTCTATGCCCGCCTCGGCAAGGACGGTCCGCATCTGATGTTTGCCGGCCATACCGATGTCGTGCCGGTCGGCGACGAAGCCGCTTGGACGCATCCGCCCTTTGAGGCCCAGATTTCGAAGGGCGAGCTTTTCGGCCGCGGCGCCGTCGACATGAAGGGCGGCATCGCCTGTTTCGTCGCCGCCGTCGCCCGCCATATCGAGAAAAACGGGCCGCCCAAGGGCTCGATCTCCTTTCTTATCACCGGCGACGAAGAAGGCCCGGCGATCAACGGCACGATCAAGTTGCTGCAATGGGCGGCCGAGCGCGGCGAGCGCTGGGATGCCTGCCTTGTCGGCGAGCCGACCAATCCGGACAGGCTCGGCGACATGATCAAGATCGGCCGGCGCGGCTCGCTGTCGGGTAAAATCACCGTTCGCGGCGTGCAGGGCCATGCCGCCTATCCGCATCTTGCCGACAATCCGGTGCGCGGCATGCTGCAGCTGACGCAGGCGCTGATGGACCCGCCGTTTGACGGCGGCACCGACGATTTCCAGCCGTCGAACCTCGAAGTGACCACGGTTGACGTCGGCAATCCGGCGACCAACGTCATTCCGGCCAAAGCATCGGCAAGCTTCAACATCCGCTTCAACGACAGCTGGACCGTCGAAACGCTGCGTGCCGAAATCCTGCGCCGTCTGGAAGCCGCCGCAGGCAACGGCGCGTTGCGGCCGGGCCGCGAACCGGTGGCCTACGATATCACCTGGGCCGACCGGCCGAGCCATGTCTTCCTGACGCGCAACAATGCGCTGATCGCCTCGCTGTCATCGGCCGTCGAAAGCGTTGCCGGCCAGTCGCCTAAATTGTCGACCACCGGCGGCACGTCGGATGCGCGCTTCATCAAGGATTATTGCCCGGTCGTCGAGTTCGGCCTCGTCGGCCAGACGATGCACATGGTCGACGAGCGGGTCGCTGTCGCCGATCTGGAGACGCTGACGGCGATCTACGAAACCTTCATCGCCCGCTGGTTCGCCAATGCCGGGCTTTAGGGAAGTTCAATATTATCTGGCCGGCCTCTGGCTGCTGATCCGGCTGGATCCGCGCGGCTTCCGCTACCTCGACATGTCGGAGCGCGGCGTCAACCGCTCGTTCTGGGCGATGCTCTGGTGCCTGCCGCCGATGGGTATTTCCTGGCTCTGGTGGCGACAGGCCTTCCTGCGATCGATGCCGCCGAAAGCCGATGTCGATTTTGCCTTCTATTTCAGGCTCGGCCTCGTCGAGGTCGCCAATTGGTTCGTGCCGCTGATCTTTGCCGGGCTGCTGCTGCTTGCCTTCCGCATGGGCGAGCGTTTCGCGCCCGTCGTCGTCAGCATCAACTGGCTCGGCGTGCCGCTTTCCTATATCAATGGGCTGCTGCTGGCGCTGGTGTTCTTCCTGCCGGGATCCGTCGGCCTCGTCTCGCTGCTGCTGCTCGCCTTCATGCTGGCGCAGGTCTTCGTGCTGGCGCGCATTCTCCGGATGATCTGCCATGGTCATGCGCTCATGACCGGGGCGCTGACACTGGTGCTGCTCGTGCCATCGATGATCCTTTCGGAATATCTGCAGCACTTCCTCGGCATCTATCCCGTCTGAGCAGGTTTACGAGGGATCGTCAGCATTCCCGTCATTGGCATCGGTATCGGCGACCAGTCTTCGGCGATCGGGGATGACGTCGGGATAATCCACCTGCATGAAATAGAGCCCGTCCGGCGGCGCCACGGGGCCGCAGGCCTTGCGGTCGCGCGCTTCAAGCGCGGCCTCAACATCATCAGGCGTCCATTTGCCTTCGCCGGCGAGCTTCAGCGTGCCGGCGAAGGAACGGATCTGGTTGTGAAGAAAACTCTGCGCCGTGGCGCGGATCTCGATCAGCTCGCCGTTGCGCGTCACATCCAGCCGGTCGAGCGTGCGCACCGGGCTGTTTGCCTGGCAATGGGCGGCGCGGAAGGTGGAAAAATCGTGCCGGCCGACCAGCCTCTGGGCAGCGGTATGCATGACCTCGTGATCGAGCACCTTCGGCACCCACCAGGCCTTGCCGGCTTCGAGCGCCAGCGGCGCCCGGCGGCTGACGATGCGATAGAGGTAATGGCGCCGCAGCGCCGAAAAACGGGCATCGAAGAATTCGGCAGCCGCCTCGACGTCGAGAATGGAGACGCGCTCGCCGGCAAGCCTCAGATGCGCGTTCAAGGCATTCTGCAGCTGGTAGGGCGACCAGTCCTTGGAAAGATCGGCATGGATCACCTGCCCCATAGCGTGGACGCCGGAATCGGTGCGTCCGGCGCCGCGGACCGACACCGTCTCGCCGGTCAGCGACAGCACCGCGGCCTCGATCGCGCCCTGCACCGAGGGGCCATTCTCCTGCCGCTGCCAGCCGACATAGGGGCCGCCGTCATATTCGACGGTCATGCGGAAACGCGGCATCAGGAAAGCCTCGTGCCCGCCGCAAGCGGCGTGCCCCTGAGGAAATCGGCCGCCGCGAGCGGCTTTCCGCCGGCCTTCTGCAGCCTGGTGAGCCGCACAGCGCCCGAGCCGCAAGCGACGACGAGATCATCCGTCAGCAATTGCCCGGCTGCACCCTGACCTTCAGCCAGTTCGGACCCGAGCACCTTTACCCGCTCCGGCTTGCCACCAATCTCAAGCTCGAACCAGGCGCCCGGAAACGGCGCCAGGCCGCGGATGTGATTGTGCACGTCGCTGGCATCCCTGGAAAAATCGATGCGCGTCTCAGCCTTGTCGATCTTGGCGGCATAAAGCACGCCCTCTTCCGACTGCGGCGTCAGCGGCAGATCGTTCATTTCGAGTTTCACCATTGCTTCCGCCATCGCTTTGGCGCCGACCAACATCAGCCGGTCGTGCAACTCGCCGGCCGTCATGTTCGGGCCGATCTCGACCTCGCGGGTGAGTGCGACGGCGCCGGTATCCAGACCCTTGTCCATCTTCATCACCATCATGCCGGTCTTTGCGTCGCCCGCCATGATCGCCCGCTGGATGGGAGCAGCACCGCGCCAGCGCGGGAGCAGCGAGGCATGGCCGTTGTAGCAGCCATCCCTTGTGCCGTTCAAAATCGCCTCTGGCAGCAGCAATCCGTAAGCAACGACGACGCCGACATCGGCCTTCAGGCCCCGAAACCTCTCACGTTCCTCGGGATCCTTGAAATTGACCGGGGTGAAGACCGGCAGGCCGAGCAGTTCGGCCGCCTGATGCACCGGCGATTTCTGCAGATCGAGGCCGCGCCGCCCACCCGGCCGCGGCGGCTGCGTATAAACCGCAACAATCCTGTGGCCGGCATCGACGAGCAGGCGCAGGGTCGGAACCGAGAACTCCGGGGTTCCCATGAAGATGATGCGAAGAGACATTTTATCTCGCCAACTGAGGATCAACCGTCTTCAAACGGGTTTACGAGCTTGAGATCAAGCCCTTCGAAATCTCGGCTATTGCGGGTCGCAAGCGTCGCGCCGTTTGCAAGGCAGATGGCGGCAATCATAGCATCCTTCGTTTCCATCGGCCGCCCCGCCTTTCTGCGTTCGGCGGCCAACAGGCCGTAGCGATGTGCAGCACTCAGGGAAAAACCGAGTATGCGGCCGGCAAATTCCGACTCGATTCGATTGAAGTCGGACACCAGCGCTGTCTTTCGCCTGCCATCATCAAGGAGTTCAAGACCGTAACGCATTTCCGCGACGGCAATCGTCGTCAGGAAAAGCGTCTCGACGTCGTAGGCGTCCAGCCAGTTCAATATCCGATCGCTGTGGGTCCTCCCCTGCATTTCGGAAATCACATTCGTATCGAGAACGATCATGGGTCGAAGCGCGGCGGTTCGCGGTCGCGTTCGTGCCGAGATGCGGCTATGGCCTCCACTTCATCTTCGCTCAATCTTTCGTCACCCATCAGCGAGCGCAGGCGCTGGCCGGCGGAAGCTCCTGAGCGCTGCGCCGCAATCTGTCGGCGCATGATTTCGATCGCCTCTTCCGAAAGGCTGCGGCCATTGCGCTGCGCGCTTTCCTGAAGTTGCCGCTTCATCGCATCCGGAACGTCTCGAATAAGCAGGTCGCCCATTTCGGTACCTCCATCATGATATCAGTGATATCATAGTGCGTCGCCGGTGAATTTTCAACGTAGCGTCAGAGCGCCTTGGACTTCGCCGCCTTTGTGAATTTCTTGATCACCATCTCCCGCTTCAGCCGCGAGATGTAATCGATGAAGAGCACGCCGTTCAGGTGGTCGATCTCGTGCTGCAGGCAGGTGGCGAGCAGGCCGTCGGCTTCCACGGTCTGTTCCTTGCCGTTCCGGTCGAGATACTTGACCGAGACGGTGGCCGGGCGCTCGACCTCGGCATAATAATCCGGAATCGAAAGGCAGCCTTCCTCATAGACGGAACGCTCGTCGGAAGACTTGACGATCTCAGGATTGATGAAGACCTGCGGCTGCTTTTCCTCGCCCTCGCGCGAGATGTCGATGACGAGCATGCGGCGCGGCACGCCGACCTGGATGGCGGCAAGGCCGATGCCCGGCGCGTCGTACATGGTTTCCAGCATATCGTCGGCAAGACGCTGCAGGTCGGAATCCACCCGCTCGACCGGCTTGGACAGCTGGCGGAGAACGGGATCGGGAAGAATGATGAGTGGCTTGATGGTCATGGCGTTCCCATAACCCATCTTTTCCGACTATGGAATTATCCGGTAGGCGGGGAATACGCTTTTTTGCGTCCCCGCCTGGAATTTCGCCATATTGGCCTCAGGCAGCCTGTCGAGCGGCACCGGCAGAGCGGCCCTCCGGCCGGGCGCGGAAACGCCGCAGCAGCTCGATCAGGGTCTCCACCTCGTCCTTCAGGCGGCGGGTTTCCGCCGAGGAGTGCTCGACCATGTCCGAATTCTGCTGGGTGATCGCACCCATGTTGCGGACGGCGATACTGACCTCGTTGACGCCGGTCGCCTGATCGCGGGCGGCGGCGGCGATATCGGCGACGAAACGGTTGATGATGTCGATGCGGCTGATCATGTCATTCAGCGCCTCGCCGGTGCTGGAGACGATGCCGACGCCTTGATTGACCTGGGTCGAGCTCTGCGAGATCAGGTTTTTGATCTCCTTGGCCGCTTCCGCGGTGCGCTGGGCGAGCTGGCGGACTTCCTGGGCGACGACGGCAAAACCCTTGCCGGCATCGCCGGCACGGGCCGCCTCGACGCCGGCGTTCAGCGCCAGCAGATTGGTCTGGAAGGCGATCTCATCGATGACGCCGATGATCTTGGAGATCCCGGTCGAGGATTTCTCGATGCCGGCCATCGCCGAGACGGCGCTGGTGACGAGTTCGCCGGAGTTCTTCGCCTTCTGCTGCGTCTCGCGCACGGCGTCCGACGCCTTTTCTGCATTGGCGGCCGTCTGGCCGACGCTGACGGACAGCTGCTGCAGAGCGGCCGAGCTCTCCTCGACGCCTGCCGCCTGCTGGGCAGTGCGCAGCGCCAGATCGTTGGTCGCATTGGAAATGACGTCGGCACCGCTCATGATATGGCCGGAGGTCTCGCGCACGGAGGCAAAGGACTGGCGAAGGGCGCTGACGGCGCGGTTGTAGTCCTCGGCCATCTGCCGGAAATTGCCAGGCAGGTCGGACGGCAGGGTGGCTTCGAGATCGCCGTTCGACAGCGCTTCGAGACCGCGGCGCAGCTGCTCCAGCGCGATCGCCTGATCGGATTCGGCCTGAGCACGCTCCTCTTCCAAGGCACGGCGCTTGGCTTCGAGCGTCTCGAGATAGACCGAGATGGAATAATCCATGTCGAGCATGCCAGCCTTGATGACGGCCGACAGTTTCTCGGCCAATGCCTTGCCCTCTCGGCGCGCGAAGATCGACGGCCACTGCTTCTCCATGATGCCCTTGACGAGCTCGGACATGACGATGGCGTAACCGCCAATATACCAGCGCGGCTCCAGCCCGATGCGGGCATGGGTGCGGCCGACCGCGGTCACGCCGTCGACATAGCTCTCGTCGAACGCGCCGCCGGCAAGATTGGCCCAATGATCCTGCTGGCGCTTCTTGGCATGGCCGACATGGTTCTTATCGGCGAAGAAGCCTGCGACAGCCGGGGTCTTGGCGATCTTGGCGTAGAATTTATCGAGGGCGCCGCCGATCAGCTCTGATATGACAGGGCGCAGATCCCGCATCGACTTGCGCGCCGCCTCATCCAGTTCGATGAAATCGAGGCGCTGCCTGAGGGCACTGTCGTTCTGCTGGGCGGTCATGGAGATCTCTGTACTTGGCGCGACGCACGCGGGAAGGAATTTCTGCGCCGCAGGTTTTGGCCAATATGGTTGAGCAATCGTTAAATCGGAGGGCGATTTCTTCTCCCCGAGCGAGGAAGAGCGGTCGCTTGCGAGGATATTGAGGGCGGCTCATTCCGTTCACGTTTTGATCTATATATCGCCATTTCTTCTGTTATGCTTGCGACATGACCGTCCATTCCGAATCGCTCGCCCTTGCCCTTGCCTCGATCAACCCGGCCATGCTGGCGCTTGTCGGCGGCGTTCTCGCCGCCCTCGCCCTGCTGGTAATCGTGCTTCTGCTGCGCGGCGCCAGCCTTCGCCGCGAGCAGGCGGAGGAAGCGAGCTTTCGTGCTCAGGAAAACGAAGCGCGCATGGCCGAGCTTTTGAAGATCCAGGCGGAGATGCAGGGCCGCATCGCGGCGATGACCGAGGTCTTCGGCGCGCGGCAGAGCGAACTCAACCAGACGATCAGCCAACGCCTCGACGGCATGTCGCAGCGCGTCAGCTCGACGATCACCGAGCAGACCAAATCGACGCATGAGAACCTCCAGCGGCTGCAGGAGCGGCTGGCGGTCATCGATGCCGCGCAGAACAATATCCAGACGCTTGCCAAGGATGTCGTCGGGCTGCAGGCCATTCTGTCCAACAAGCAGACGCGCGGCGCCTTCGGCCAGTCCAGGATGGAAACGATCGTCGCCGACGGCCTGCCGATGGGCGCCTACGCCTTTCAGCAGACGCTATCCAACGGTTCGCGGCCGGACTGCACGATCCGCATGCCGAACGGCGCGCCGCCGCTGGTGATCGACGCGAAATTTCCGCTCGAAGCCTGGAATGCGATCCGCGACGCCGGCAGCCCCGAGGCCGGCAAGATCGCCGGCCAGCAGTTCCGCCGCGACATGGAGGTTCATATAAGGGACATTTCCGAGAAATATCTGATCCAGGGGGAAACCCAGGATACGGCCTTTCTCTTCGTGCCGTCCGAATCGATCTTCGCCGAGATCCACGAGCATTTCGAGCCGGTGGTGCAGAAGGCGCACCGCGCACGCATCGTCATCGTCTCACCGTCGCTGCTGATGCTGTCGATTCAGGTCATCCAGGCCGTGCTCAAAGACCAGCGCATGCGGGCGCAGGCGCATCTGATCCAGGGCGAGGTGGCGATCCTGATGGACGACCTCAGCCGCCTCGATGAGCGGGTGCGCAAACTGCAAGGCCATTTCGCCATGGCGCAGAAGGATATCGACATGGTGGTCACGTCAGCCGACAAGCTCACCAAACGCGGCGCCAGGATCGAAGCGCTGGAATTCGAGGCCGGCGGCGGCGATGCTAAGCCCGCCCGCGACGGCGAAGCCGCGGCCAAAACGGTGGAAAGCCGCACCGGTCTTCTGAAGCTGCGGGTGGTTGACGAGGAGTGACCGCTTCGGGCAGTGTCTCGCCCGCATGAAACAGTAGGAGCATGATGTCGTCCGAAAACCGCTCACACTTTTCGGCATCATGCTCCAGAAGACGGGACACATTCATGATCACAGTTTTCGGGTCCATCAACATGGATCTTATCGCCACGACCGAGCGCCTGCCGAAGCCCGGCGAGACGGTAGCGGGCAACGGCTTTGCCACGGCCGCCGGCGGCAAGGGCGCCAACCAGGCGCTGGCAGCGCGGCGCGCCGGCCGCTATGTGCATATGGCCGGCGCCGTCGGCAAGGATGCCTTTGCTGCGGATACGCTGGCCCTGCTCGATGATGCAGGCACCGATCTTTCTCTCGTCAACCATGTCGACGGTCCCACCGGCACGGCGCTGATCCTTGTCGGCGGCGACGGCGAAAACATGATTGCCGTCGTTCCCGGCGCCAACGGCCTCGTCACGCCTGCCAATGCCGAGACGGCGATCGGCCGCATGAACGAAGGAGATATCCTGATGCTGCAGCTTGAAGTGCCGGCTGCTGCCGTCGAAGGCGCGCTGTCGGCGGCCCGCGCCAAGGGCGTCACCAGCATCCTCAACCTTGCGCCGCTGATCCCCGATGCGCCGCGTCTCGGCCGGCTTGCCGATATCGTCATTGCCAACGAGACCGAGTTCGAGCGGCTCGCCGGGCAGGAGGGCATGGACGCGCAAGCGCGGGAGGCAGCCCTTGTGCATCTGCATGCGGAGACGGGCCAGACGCTGATCGTGACGCTCGGCGCCGACGGGGTCATCGCCATTCGTGACGGGGCGATTTCAAGGGCGCAGGGTCTCAAGATCGAACCTATCGATACGGTCGGCGCCGGAGACACCTTCTGCGGCTATTTCGCCGCCAGCCTCGACGACGGCCTCGATTTTGTCTCGGCGCTGCGCCGTGCGGCAGTCGCCGGTTCGCTCGCCTGCCTCAAGGCCGGAGCGCAACCTTCGATCCCCTTGTGTGAAGAAGTCGCAGACAGGATATGAAATCTTGAACGGATGGACGGCGACAGGCGCCGATGGGCTGTTTCGTATAGTGATGGGACCCCGGAGACTGTGGCCCGATGGGTCAACGCGGTGCCGGCAGCCCCTCATCCGCCTGCCTGCACCGGGTTAGCTCGACAAGTTCCGCTCAGTCTCTTCAATGCAAAAGGCGCCTGGGAGACCCGGCGCCTTTTGCATTCGAGAATTAATGCGTAATCGCGCGACGCGCGTCAGGCAGCGTTCGACGTCTGCTGTTCGTTAAGGAAGGCATAGATCGCCGAGGCGGAATCGGTGGCGCGCAGCTTGGCCACCAGATCGTGATCGCGCAGCACGCGGGCGATACGCGACAGAGCCTTGAGATGATCAGCGCCCGCGCCCTCCGGCGCAAGCAGCAGGAACACGAGATCGACAGGCTGGTCGTCCAGCGCCTCGAAATCGACCGGCTGCTCCAGCCGGGCGAAGATGCCGACGATCGAATGGATGTTTCCCAGCTTGCCGTGAGGAATGGCGATGCCGTTGCCGACTCCGGTCGAGCCCAGGCGTTCGCGCTGCAGGATGACGTCGAAAATCTCCCGTTCGGAAAGCCCGGTGATCCTGGAGGCTCTTGCAGCCAATTCCTGAAGCAACTGTTTCTTGGAATTTACTCTGAGGGCGGGAATGATCGCATCCTGATGGAGCAAATCTGCCAATGCCATTTCTTTTTCCTTCTGTCGCCGGGATCAAATCCAAGGAGCGGCGGCAATACCGCCGCTCACCACCCTGATCTCAGCCTTTGATACTGGCTGAATCGATCCAGCCAATATTTCCGTCGTGCCGACGGTAAACGATGTTCAGATGTTCCTTGCCGGGGCTGCGGAACAGGAGAAGCGGCTCGTCGGTCATATCGAGCGCCATCACGGCGGTCGCAACCGACATGGTCTTCAGCTGCTTCGTGCTTTCAGCGACGATCGCCGGAGAGAAATCGTCGGCGATTTCATCATCGTGATCAGGAACGGAATCCATGACCGTGTAGGAGACCTCTGCAAAACCATTCAGATGGCTTCCGGCGTGATGGTCCTTCAGCTTGCGTTTGTATCGCCGCAGCCGTTTTTCGATTCGCTGGGAGGCGGCGTCGAAAGCCAATTGCGGGTCGGTCGCCTCGCCGGCTGCATGCAGCACTACCCCGCTGTCGAGATGCAGCTTGCAATCCGCCGAGTAACGAGAACTCGCCTTTTCCACGGTCACCTGGCCGGAATATCCCCCGTCGAAGTATTTCGTGATGGCCATACCAATTTGGTCCTCGATCTTTTGACGGAAGGATTCACCAATTTCCATATGTTTCCCGGATACACGCACACTCATGGAGTTTCCCTTCTTATGGTCGTTTGCGGGTATCAGTTTACGCCAAGCCTCAGGTTCATCCAAGCACTTCGCACAATCTCAAGCAAGATCGGCTTAGGCCTGCGGGTCCTTGGTGCCCTTCTGATGCTGGGGATAACTCCAGACGCCGTTCACGGCGTCGATTGCGGCGGGCTTCTAGCCAGAGCTTGCCGAAAAGTCAATAGGGCGCAGAATCACCATCGGTAGCGCTCGGTAAACGTGTGGCGGATACCTTATCGGCCAGGGCATACCGCCGATCGTCACCCCATCCACTTTACGCGTTTCGCGCTTGCGTTGCGCCCCTTCCTGCGGGGATCGTCATGGCGGCGACACCCGATATGACGCAGACGAGTCCGATCCAGGCCGTCGGGCTCAGCCTTTCGCCGAGAAAGACGATGCCGATCGCAACACCGATCGGCACTCTGAGATAGGCTTGCGCGGTGGTTCCAACCGAACCCAGCGTCTGGACGAGGCGGAAATAGATCACAAAGGCAAGCGCCGTCGAAAAGGCGGAGAGGGCCAGCAGCGCCAGCAGCGATGCCGCCGAAGGATCGAGTTCCCACGGCCGATCGACGACGAGGCTCGTCGGCAAGAGAATGACCGCGCCTGAAATCAACGAGCCGGCCGCCGGCACTGCGGGATCGAGCCCCTTGAAGTTCTTGCTGAAAATCGCGGCACCTGCATAACAAATGGTCGCCAGGATGATGGCAAGCTGCGCCATCAGGTTTTCACCGAGACCGCCGAGCGCTTCGACGCCGATGACGAGGCAGATACCGGCAAGCCCGGCCATGACGCCGAAAAGCCTTCGCAGCGTCACCTGCTCATGGCGGGTGATCAGCACGGCCAGGAGGAAGGTGAAGATCGGCGTTGCCGAATTCAGGATCACTGCCAATCCGGCGTCGACGGACTGTTCCGCCCAGGCGATCAGCGTGAAGGGGACGACACTGTTCAGGCAGGCCTGAACGAAAAACCGCCGCCAGATAGTACGATCGCGCGGCAGACGGACACGCCGGTGGCGCAGGACGGCCAGCAGAATGCCACCGGCAATCAGCGTGCGGGCGGCGATCAACGTTATCGGCGGGATCGTTTCCACGCCGATCTTGATGAAGCTGTAGGAGGAACCCCAGAGGGTCGCCAGCACCAGCAGCAGGAAAAGCTCCCTGGCAAGGTTGGAATTTTGCGGCGTCATGGTCGGCATTTCGATGTTCGTTGAAGACAATTCAAAGGGTTGCAGCCGTTGCGCGTCTGAAAAGACGCGTGGCGCTGGAGAGGAATAACGGGATTTGCGGGCCGGATGCTTCGATCCAGGTCGAAGCATTGCTGCGTCAGAAGCCTGCGACCTTGGCGAGCGCCCGCTTCTCGCGGCGGCGCTGGACCGAAGAGGCGATGTTCATTGCCTCCCGGTATTTCGCAACGGTGCGGCGGGCGAGATCGACGCCGCCCTTCTTCAGCATGTCGACGATATCGTCATCGGAAAGCACCGCCTCCGGGCTCTCCTGCAGGATCAGCGCACGGATCTTGTGACGCACGGCCTCGGCCGAATGGCTGTCGCCGCCGGCAACGGCGCTGATCGAGACGGTGAAGAAATATTTGAGTTCGAAGAGGCCGCGCGGCGTCAGCATATATTTGTTCGACGTGACGCGGCTGACGGTGGATTCATGCATCTTGATCGCCTCGGCGACCGTTTTCAGGTTCAGCGGGCGCAGGTGATCGACGCCGTGCAGCAGGAAGGCGTCCTGCTGGCGGACGATTTCGCTTGCCACCTTCATGATGGTTTTTGCCCGCTGGTCGAGGCTGCGCGTCAGCCAGTTGGCGCTCTGCAGACAATCGGAGAGGAAGGCGTGGTCCTCGCCGTTCTTCGTCACACGGGAAAAATAGGACTGGTTGACCAGCACGCGCGGCAGCGTATCCGGATTGAGCTCGACCAGCCAGCTGCCGTCCGAGGCGGACCTGACGACTACATCCGGCGTGATCGCTTCGGAAACACCCGCTTCGAAGCCGCTGCCGGGCTTCGGATTGAGCTGACGGATCTCGCCGAGCATGTCGAGAAGATCTTCCTCGTCGACGCCGCAGAGCCGCTTCAGCGTGGCAAAATCGCGCCGGGCCAGCAGTTCGAGGTTTTCGACCAGAGCCTGCATGGCCGGGTCGTATCGGTCCTTCTGCCTGAGCTGGATTGCAAGGCATTCGGCGAGGCTGCGGGCAAAAACACCCGGCGGATCAAGGCTCTGGAGGGTGGCGAGCACGCGCTCGGCCTGTGCGAGACTCGTGCCCAGCCCCTCGCCCGCCTCGACGATATCGGCCTGCAGATAACCGCAGTCGTCGAGCTGGTCGACGAAATTCTGCGCGATCAGCCGGTCGGCCATGTCAGGCAGGACGAAGGGGATCTGCTGGGCGAGATGATCGCGCAGCGACACCTGGCCGGCGACGAAATCGTCGAGATCGTAGTCGGCGCCCTCGCCACTGCCCGGCATCGACTTCCACTGGCTGACGAGCTCCGGCGCATCGAGGCGCTGCGGGGCACCGTCATCAGGAAAGACATTGGTGTAATTGGCGTCGAGTTCGTCGGTCAGCCGGCTGGTGCTGGCGCTGCCGCCATTGTCATACCAGTCGCTGGAGAGCGCCTCGGCGCGGTTGTCGTAGCCATCGTCGGAGCCGGCATCCTCGGGCTGATGAGCATACTCTCCATCTTCGGCATCGCCGCGTTCGCCGCCCGCCTCGCCGTCATTCGACGGAAATTCGAGCAGCGGGTTCTTCTCCACTTCAAGGGCGATGAACTGGTTGAGTTCGAAATGAGTCATCTGCAGCAACTGGATGGATTGCATCAGTTGCGGTGTCATCACCAAAGATTGGGTCTGGCGCAGGAAAAGATTGGCGGACAGTGCCATGACGGACGCGAAACTCCCCTCGATTCCTCCGGGAAACCGCGTCCGATCAAGGCTTCAGGCCACGGAAATCCAAGTTGGCCCAAAAATTGCTTTTTTATTGTATTTGGTCAAGCGGAACTATGACGGCACGGTGAATTTCTGCCGATCCGGCCTAAAATCATCCGGATCCGGCGTCAGAGGCTGAAATTGTCGCCAAGGTAGAGCCGGCGCACTTCCGGATTGTTGACGATGTCGTTCGCCCGGCCATGGGTCAGCACCTCACCGGCATGGATGATGTAGGCGCGGTCGATAAGGCCCAGCGTCTCGCGCACATTGTGGTCGGTGATGAGGACGCCGATGCCGCGTGCCGTCAGGTGGTGAACGAGATTCTGAATGTCGGCGACCGAAATCGGGTCGACGCCGGCAAAGGGCTCGTCGAGCAGCATGAAGGTCGGGTCGGTCGCAAGCGCACGTGCGATTTCGAGGCGACGGCGCTCACCGCCGGACAGGGCGACGGCGGCACTTTTGCGCAGCTTCTGGATATGGAATTCTTCCAGCAGCTCGTTCAGCTTCTGCTCGCGCTCAGCCTTGTCCTTCACATGCACTTCGAGGACGGCGCGGATATTCTCTTCCACCGTCAATCCGCGGAAGATCGAGGCTTCCTGCGGCAGATAACCGACGCCGAGACGCGAGCGGCGGTACATCGGCATGGTCGTGACGTCGTTGCCGTCGATCTCGATCGTGCCTTCATCGACCGGCACGAGGCCGGTGATCATGTAAAAACAGGTGGTCTTGCCGGCGCCGTTCGGGCCGAGCAGGCCGACGGCCTCGCCACGGCGCACCACCAGCGAGACGCCGTTGACGACGCGCCGCGTCGCATAGGTCTTCGTCAGACCTCGTGCGATCAGCGTTCCCTGATAGCGGCTCTTGTCGGCGGCACCCGCAGCTTGTGGCCCGGGCTTGCCGAACATGGTGGATAGCGATGATAATTTCACGTGGGAGGCCGGCTTCTCAGTTCTGCTTCTGCTGCTGCGCATTCGGCTGCGATTTCGGATCGAGCTGAATCTGGACACGCCCGCCGCAGCTTTCAAGCTGCGCCTGACCGGTCTGCATGTGAACCGTCAGTTTGCAGCCGGTAAAGACGTTCGGCCCGTCCGACAGAATAACTTTATTCCCCTCATCCGCCGTGAGGATGAAGGTCTGCGAGGCCATGTCGAAATTGCCGTCATCGGCGGTCGCCGTCTGCGTGCCCGAGCTCAAAAAGACCTTGTCCGTCACCAGGATCTTGTCGATATCAGCACTTCCCGATGCAAGCGAGGCCGACTGCTCCGGCTGCGCTGCCGGCTGCGCGCCGTCAGCAGCCGGCTTTGCCGCCTTGTCCTTGTAATAGACGGTCATCTTGCCGGACTGCATCGTCGTCGTCCCCTGGACGACCTTGACGTTGCCGGTGAAGAGCGCGGTGTGTTCCTGGTCGTGGATCTCCAGCTTGTCGCTTTCGATCTGGATCGGCTGGTCGTTGGACAGCTTCATGCCCGGCATCGTCGCCGTCGCCTGCGCGCCGGCGCCGGTGGCCGTCAGAATAAGGGCAAATGCGCCGGCAATGAATGCCATACCTGTCTTGCAAGTGGAAATGCGACAATCTTTTGTCATGGATGACCCGGCTGGTTAAGTGCCCTGTTTATGGATGGTGGATGGATCGACATTCATGCGAACATTCCCCTCGAATGTGATCACCCGCCCCTTATCTGTTATCTGAAGCGTCTTCGCAACAATGGAGGCATTGTCCTTGGTGATGGTGACGGGGTCGTCGCTCCGCATGTTTCCGCCCTTGATGTCGAGCTGCGCGGACTGGAAATTCGCATTGAGGCCGCTGCTCAGCACCAGAGTGAAGGGAGCCGTCATATGCAGATTGTCGGTGGCGCGGTTGTAGTCGGCGGTCGAGGCGACGACGCGGGCGATCAGACCGTCATTCATCGGCACGGCGGCCTTGATGGTTTCGAGGGTGATGAGATCGGGATTGCGGATATCCTGCAGCGCCCTTTCGGCCAGCATCGAATAATTGATGCCGTCGGAATTGCGACCCGATATCGCCGGCTTTTCCATCACGACCTTGCCGTTCTCGATCTTGGCACCTTCCATCTTGATGTTCTCGGGCAGATAGATGCTGACCAACGCCACCGCGGTAAGGCTCGCCGCGACGATGAGGGCCGCCACCGGCAGCAAGATCTTCAGCCGCCGCACGCGGGCGGAATGGAACAACGCATCGCCATAGGCGCTCCTGCCGGACCCTGAATAGGCGGCATGTCCGTTGTTCTTCAGGGTATCGAGCATAGGCCTCGTCCATGTGCGGTGATCGCCGCGCTTCGATAACAAAGCCGGCCGCCAATCACAGTTCGTTTCGCATTATTACATTGGCTTGCCAATATGGAATTTTTTCTGCAACAAGCAACAAAATGGAAAAACATTGAAAAGTGGCATTCGTACGGGCCGCTGCCACCCTATTTCACCGGATCGATCGGCGGCAAGCCGAAGCCGGTGCCAGCGCTGGAGGTTTCTATGGACAGTTCGATGATCGCCGATCGCCGGCGGCTGCGCCGCAAGCTCGGCTTCTGGCGCCTCGTCGCAGTGGCCCTCATCGTGGCACTTGGTTTCGCCTTCTACCGCTTTGCTCTCGGCGATGCCGGGACGCAGCGCCCGCACATCGCCCATGTGACGATATCCGGGCTGATCGTCGACGACGACGAGCTTCTCGAGCGGCTGAAGAAGGTCGAGACCAGCGACCAGGTGAAGGCAGCGGTGATTTCGATCTCCTCGCCCGGCGGCACGACCTATGGCGGCGAAAAAGTCTTCAAGGCGATCCGTGCGATATCGGCCAAGAAGCCCGTCGTCTCCGACGTGCGCACGCTCGCCGCCTCCGCCGGCTACATGATCGCCACCGCCGGCGATACGATCATTGCCGGTGATAGCTCGATCACCGGTTCGATCGGCGTCATCTTCCAGTACCCACAGATCCAGCCGCTGCTCGACAAAATCGGCGTCTCGCTGCAGGAGATCAAGTCCTCGCCGCTGAAGGCCGAGCCCTCGCCCTTCCACGAGGCGAGCGAGGAAGCCAAGGCGATGATCCGCAACATGGTGGTCGACAGCTATAACTGGTTCGTCGACCTGGTCGCCGACCGGCGCAAACTGCCGCGCGACGAGGTGCTGAAACTGGCCGACGGCACGATCTATACCGGGCGCCAGGCGCTGAAGGCGAAACTCGTCGATACAATCGGCGGCGAGGCTGAGATCCGCGCCTTTCTGACGTCACGCGGCGTCGACAGCGATCTGCCGATGGTAGACTGGGACAAGAAGAGCAATACGCCCTTTCTGCTCGCTGGGGCTGTTTCGCGGTTGATTACGATCTTCGGTTATGGTGATCTCATGAAAACCCAGGATATCAATGGAATCCTGCCCCCAAAGTTGCTTCTTGACGGGCTGCTTTCAGTTTGGCAGGTTGGCCACGATTGATAAGAAATCAATAATTTAAGGGGGCGAAAGTGATCAAGTCTGAATTGGTGCAGATTGTTGCGGCACGCAACCCGCATCTCTATCATCGCGACGTCGAGAATATCGTCAACGCGGTTCTCGACGAGATCACGGATGCACTGGCTGCGGGTAACCGAGTCGAATTGCGCGGCTTTGGCGCCTTTTCGGTCAAGAACCGCCCTTCGCGCTCCGGCCGCAACCCGCGGACCGGCGATACCGTCTTCGTCGAGGAGAAGTGGGTTCCCTTCTTCAAGACCGGCAAGGAGCTGCGCGAGCGGCTTAATCCCGGCCAGGCCGACGAAGAGGATTGAGCCGTCGCTGCCTGCGGCGAAACCGCACTTGAACTCGAGGGCCGTTTTCCTATTCTGGTAACGCATCGTGCTTTACGTGTCCTACAAGGACACATAGCGCTGCAAGCATGAAACGCGCCCTTCAAAAAGACCGGCGCAATCTGCCGCGTGGAGACCTCAAATGGCCAAGAAGATCGTCAACCTGTTGATTTTGCTGCCGCTCGGCGTCATTCTCATCGTCTTCTGCGTCGCCAACCGGCAGAGCGTCACGCTCGCCTTCAATCCGTTCCGGCCGGAAGACCAGGTGCTTGCAGTTTCCGCGCCCTTCTTCGTCTTCCTCGTCGTCGCGCTGATCACGGGCATGCTGATCGGGGCGGCCGCCACCTGGTTCAGCCAGGGCAAACACCGCAAGCGCGCCCGCACCGAGGCCAAGGAAGCCATCCGCTGGCAAAGCGAGGCCGACCGCCACAAGAACCGCGCAGAAGAAATTGCCGGGCAGCTGCCGGCGCGGTAAAACTGGTCAATATTCGATTGGCTCGGGTTCGGCGGCCGTCAAACCGGAAAAAAGCTCAGTTCCTCATAGTCGCCCTCCGGCGACGCACCGTTGCCGGTCACGCGGAAACCGTGGGCGAGGTAGAACGCCTTTGCCCGCCGGTTCTTCACCAGGCACTTCAGCCGATACCGGTGCTGCGGCCATTCCGGCAGGGCGTGCAGCAGCGCCGTGCCTGCGCCCTGACCCTGGAATTCCGGTTTTAGGTAGAGCATGTGGATGAAATCGTCCTCCGGCCAAAGCGACAGGAAACCGGCGACGCTGCCGCTTTCATGCGCGCAGACGAAGACCGTCTCGCCATTGGTATGGGCGGCGAAATCCTCGCGATGGAATTTGCCCGGATCGACCCAGACGAATGTTTCACGGCGCACGGAAAGATAGATCTCCGCAAGCACGTCCTGATCTTCCGCCCGCGGCGGCCTGATGGTCCACGTCATCATGCCGATTTAAACAAACCCTCCGCCCGCGCCAAGCCTAACTGGCTGCCATCTTCGCGACGACGGCGGCATTGAAATCCGAAAAGAACCCTTCGGCGAGCTTCTGCGAGGTCGAATCGAGCAGGCGGGCGCCGAGCTGGGCGAGCCTGCCGCCGAGTTCGGCCTTCGACCGGTAGTGCAGGATCGTCTCGGTGCCCCTTTCCTCAAGCACGATATCGGCGCTGCCCCTGGCGAAGCCGGCAAGGCCGCCCTTGCCTTCGGCCGACAGCGTATAGCTCTTCGGCGCATCGACATTGGAAAGCGTCAGCAGCCCGTGGAAGGTGGCAGACAGCAGGCTGAACTTGACCTTGATCGTTGCCTCGAAGACATCAGGCGACAGTCGCTCGATGCTCTGGCAGCCCGGAATGCAGCCGCGCATGATCTCGGGATCGTTGAGTGCTGCCCAGACGATGTCCCGCGGCGCGGCGATGCGTTCTTCGCCGGTGAAATCCATTCGATGGCCCCATCTTCGATTCGCTCATCTTATCCCAGCGGGAAAGCGCTTTGCCAGGGCGGCACGGAATGTTATCTGCCGGGTTGCGATCTGACACGCACCTGACACACAAGGGACGGGCCGATGAACGACGAACTGAAGCCCTGGAGCGTGACGGCAAGCCGCATCACCTATGAGGATCGCTGGATCCGTGTCCGGAGCGACGATTGCATCACCGCCGATGGAATCGTCGTCGCGCCCTTCCATGTGCTCGATTATCCCGACTGGATCAACGTCATACCTGTGATGCCCGACGGACGCGTGCTGCTGACGCGGGAATATCGGCATGGCCGCGGCGAAATCGTGCTCGGTCTGGTCGCCGGCAGCCTCGAACCCGGCGACAGCAAGATCGGCGATGCGGCGATGGCGGCGGCCGAGCGCGAACTCCGGGAGGAGACCGGCTATGAAGCCTCGACCTTCGTCAAGCTGCTCACCTCCTATCCGAATGCCGCCAACCACAGCAACGTGGTGACGAGCTGGCTGGCGCTCGGCCTCAGCCGAGCCGGCGAACCGTCTTTTGACCCCGGAGAGAAGGTTGAGCTGCTGTTTGCGGATCTTGCTGCCATCCTCGGCGAGCTGCAGTCCGGCGCGGTCATCATGCAGTCGATGCATGTCGCGGCCCTTTATGCGGCGGAAAGCTGGCTTCGCAGACAGGCCTCCGAGGGCTTGAAATAGGCGCCGCGCCGGGAAAACCCTGTCCGCTTGCCCGGGCCGGCCGGCAGCGCAGTTGATCCGCCCCGCTTTTCTGGGCTACTGCATATTCAAAGTGCCGCAGCGCGCTTTGCGCGTTTCAAAAGACGCCCAGGCCTGCAGCCGACACAAAGCCGATAAGACACCCCGACAGAGACGCGGAAGAGCACGTTGAAACAGAGAGAAGGCCGGCCGGGCCAGAAGAAAACATCGGGTCCTTCCGGTGAAAGCCGCAGGGACGATCGGGCAGGCCGGCCGCCGAAGCCGGTCTCGCGGCCCGCGGCGAGCCGTGAGGCGGTGCGCGAGGCTGCTGTGCCTGCCGCCGTCGTGCGTCCCCTGATGACACGCAGCGGCGAGCGCCCGACCGAGCGCGTGCCGGTCATCCTCGAATCGCTCGGGGCCGGCGACTTCCATCTGATCGACAGCGGCAACCGCGAAAAACTCGAGCAATACGGCCCCTATCGCATCATCCGTCCGGAAGCCCAGGCGCTGTGGCGGCCTTCTCTGGCGCCCCAAGTCTGGGAAAAGGTCGATGCCGCCTTCACCGGCGACACCGACGAGGAAGGCACCGGCCGCTGGCGCTTCCCGAAGGAGGCACTCGGCGAGACCTGGCCGCTCAACCTGCTCGGCGTCGATTTCCTCGGTCGCTTCACCTCCTTCCGCCATGTCGGCGTCTTCCCCGAACAGATCGTCCACTGGAGCTGGATGAAGGATCAGGTCGAAAAGGCCGGCCGGCCGCTGAAAGTGCTGAACCTCTTCGGTTATACCGGCGTCGCCTCGCTGGTTGCCGCCGCAGCCGGCGCCGAGGTCACCCATGTCGACGCCTCGAAGAAGGCGATTGGCTGGGCGCGGGAAAACCAAGCGCTCGGGCGCATGGAGAAGCTGCCGATCCGCTGGATCTGCGAGGATGCGATGAAATTCATCCTGCGCGAGGAACGCCGCGGCAGCCAGTACGATATCATCCTCACCGATCCGCCGAAATTCGGCCGTGGCCCCAATGGCGAAGTCTGGCATCTCTTCGAGCATCTGCCGTTGATGCTCGATGTCTGCCGCGAGATCCTGTCGCCGAAGGCGGTGGGCCTGGTGCTGACGGCCTATTCGATCCGCGCCAGCTTCTATTCGATCCACGAGCTGATGCGCGAGACGATGCGGGGCGCCGGCGGTGTGGTCGAATCCGGCGAGTTGGTGATTCGCGAAGCCGGCACCGACGGCAAGACGCAGGGCCGCGCGCTTTCCACCTCCCTCTTTTCCCGCTGGGTGCCGAAATGAGCAAGGACTTCCACGATCAGGGACCGCGCAGGGTCGGACAGGTGAAGGAAGTCACTTCGCTCGCCAATCCGATCATCAAGGATATCAAGGCGCTGACGAACAAGAAGTCTCGCGAGGAAAGCGGCACGTTCCTCGCCGAAGGGCTGAAGCTCGTCATCGATGCGATCGAACTCGGCTGGGCGATCCGCACGCTGGTCTATGCCAAGGCCGCCAAGGGCAAGCCGCTGGTCGAGCAGATGGCGGCAAAGACCGTCGCCTCGGGCGGGCTGGTGCTCGAGGTCAGCGAAAAGGTGATCGCCTCGATCACCCGCCGCGACAATCCGCAGATGGTCGTCGGCATCTTCGAGCAGCGCTGGACGCCGCTGAAGGGTATCCGACTGAGCGAGGGCGAGACATGGGTTGCGCTCGACCGAGTACGCGACCCCGGCAATCTCGGCACCATCATCCGCACGGCCGATGCGGCAGGTGCTTCCGGCATCATACTTCTCGGAGAAACGACCGATCCCTTCTCGCTTGAAACGGTGCGGGCCACCATGGGCTCGGTCTTTGCCGTTCCGGTCGCGCGGGCGACGCCTGAGGAATTCATTGCCTGGCGGAAATCGGCCGGCGTTTCCGTCGTCGCGACGCATCTTGCCGGGGCGGTCGATTACCGCACGATCGACTACCGGAAAAAGCCCGTCGTGCTGTTGATGGGCAACGAGCAATCCGGCCTGCCCGAGCAGTTGGCCAGGGAGGCCGACGCGCTTGCCCGCATTCCGCAGCAGGGCCGCGCCGATTCCTTGAACCTCGCCGTCGCCACCGCCGTCATGCTTTTCGAGGCACGCCGCCATCTCCTCTCACTTGCCGAGGGCAAATGACCGAACAGACGCATGCACGCCCGGCGCTGTTTTCGCGCCCGGCACCGATCCTCTTCTTCATCGTCGTCGCCGTTCTGATCGACCAGGCCGTCAAGATCGCCGTTGATCATTACCTGCCGCTGCAGGAGGCGGTGCCCGTCGTTCCGATGCTGGCGCTCTACCGCACCTATAATCTCGGCGTCGCCTTTTCGATGCTATCAGGCATGGACGGCTGGTTCATCGTCGGCATGCGGCTCGTCATCGTCGCCTTCGTCATCTGGCTATGGTACCGCACGGCGAAGGATCGCTGGATCGCTCATCTCGGTTATGCGCTGATCATCGCCGGCGCAATCGGCAATCTCGTCGACCGCTTCGCCTATGGGCATGTGATCGATTACATTCTTTTCTACACCGAGAGCTGGTCCTTCGCGGTCTTCAATCTCGCCGACAGTTTCATCACCATCGGGGCCGGCTGCGTCATTCTCGACGAGTTGCTGCTGCCGAAAAAGGCCAGCCGCTAAAATCTTATCGAAATCCTGAAGGCATTCGGAACGGGCCTCATGTTAGTCAGATAGCATGCAGAACCTGGGACAGTTGCAGGAAAGATTGTCCGCCGCCTTCGGTGGACCCGCCGCCAAGCCGCATGAGAAGCGGATGGAGGTCCTTTCCCCGCGGCCGAACGTAGCGGCACCCCGGGGCGCCGATGACCGCCAGAGCGGGCCTGCACCGACACGGCGCCTGCTGTTCTACTGGCTTGGCGGCGCCGGCCTTCTTGCCGCAACGATCCTGATGCTGCTTGCCCACGCCGGCGATCCGCTGCTGCTTTCGGGTGGTCTCGTCATCCTTGGCCTTGCCGTCATCGCCAGTTATGCCCTGTTGATGGTTCGCTCGCGCAGGGCCGGGCAGCGCTCCGGTCAACCCATGCCGGATTGGGACGCCGGCGTAAAGCTTTTCGCCGACGTGCACGACGTGCTCGGCGACATCACGGTCAGCCGCACCATGGACCGGCGCATCATCGCCGCCAACGATACTTTTCGCCGCCTGACTGGACGGCTGCGTCCGGAAGGACGCACCTGCGAGGAGATCGGGCTTGCCTTCCGCCCCGGGCCGGTACCGCATTGCTACGACGTCGAGATTTCGACGCCGGAGGGCCAGCGCATCTTCCTCTGGCGCGATGTCGTCACCCGCGACCCGGCAAACGGCCGCCTGCTGCTGCAGAGCGTTGCCCGCGACGTGACCGACGAGCGGCTGATCGCACAGGGCCGCGAGGAGGCTCGCCAGAAGGCCGAGTATAACAGCGCCGCCAAATCGAGGCTGCTTGCCACCGTCAGCCACGAGGTGCGCACGCCGCTTTCCGGCATCCTCGGCATGACGCATCTGATCGCCGAGACGCGGCTGACGCAGGAGCAGCAGAACTATCTCGCAAACATCCGCCAGTCCGGCCACGCCTTGACGCAGCTCGTCGAGGATCTGCTCGACTTCTCCACCATCGAAGTCGGCCGCTTCGCGCTGCACCCGCGCTCGGAATCGCTGCGCAAACTGCTGGAAAGCGTCGTCGAGATGCTCGCCCATCGGGCGCATGAAAAGGGCATCGAGATCGGCGCCACCGTGTCATCCGACGTGCCCGAAAATATGAGCTTCGATCCGGCGCGGCTGCGCCAGGTTCTGTTCAACGTTATCGGCAATGCCGTGAAGTTCACCCAGGTCGGCGGCGTCTTCATCCGCGTGTCGCTCGACGCCGGCGACTTGCTGATCACCGTCACCGATAGCGGTCCCGGCATGACGGCGGAGGAGCAGGCGCGCGTCTTCGGCGAGTTCGAGCAGGGCGGGAGCGTTGCCGACAAGAGCAGCGGCACCGGGCTCGGCCTTGCCATCTCCGCCCGCATCATGCGCGAATTCAACGGCGCGCTGACGGTTGCCAGCGAAATGGGCAGAGGCAGCGAATTCACCATCCGCTTCCCTGTCGATATCGGCAGCGAGCGCCCCGACCGGCGAAACACGCTGCTTGCCGGCAACAGTGTCGTGCTGCTGGCACCGGCAGGTGCTGCGCGCACTGCCATCGCCGAAACGATCACTGCGCTCGGCGGTCTCTGCCATCTCGTAGGCGACGGCGAGACGGCGCGGGCAACGCTGCTCGAACTGGCGAAGGGCGGACGGCGGCCGACCGACATCATCATCGACCATCGCATGTCGGCGGAATTTTCCGCTCATCTTGCCGATCGCGCCGACATCGCCGCACTTGGCCTGCGCAAGGTCCTGCTCGTCAATCCGGAAGAGCGCAGCGCCCATCCGCTCGACCTCTTCGATGCCTGGCTGATCCGGCCGCTGCGCGAACAGTCGCTGATCGACGTGCTGCGCGGGCGCATGCGCGGCATGGAGAAGCGCGACGCGCTGAACGACAACCAGCCGGGTTTCGGGCTTTCGGTGGCGGAGACGCTGGTTGCCGCCAGCGGGCTCAGCATCCTGCTCGGCGAAGACGATCCGATCAATGCCATGCTGGTGCGTGTCGTTCTGGAAAAGGGCGGGCACAAGGTGCGCCATGTCGAAGATTTCGAGACACTGCTCGACTGTGCGCTCTGCGAGGCCAATGCCCGGCCCGATATCATCATCAGCGATCTCTCGATGCCTGGCGGCAACGGTATCGACATGCTGGGACGCCTGCGTGGCCACGAGCGGCGGCTCGATCTCGCGCCGGTGCCGGTGATCGTACTGACTGCCGACAAGAGCGACGAATCACGCCGCCAAGTCTTGCTCAACGGCGCCAATCGCGTCATGATAAAGCCGGTCGATCCGGTGCGGCTGCTGACCGAAGTTCAGGCGGTTGCCGCCCTTTCCGCCCGCCGAGCAGAGGCGCGGTGAGCGCCTCAGAAACCGGCACGCTTCTTGCGCTTGGAAATTCAAAATGTCACTTTCCTGTCGTAGAGAAGTGTTTTATGGCGTCGATAAGCCGGTAACGGGAGAATCGTCATGTCCGCCATCGACATCCTGAATCGTGACACCACGGCGGAGGCTGCACGGCCCTCGACGGCTGCCGTGCAGAAGGACGGTGATATCCTCGGCCGCATCGGCAATCTGGAGACCCGCCTTGCCCGCACAGCACGCGAGATCGATGCCGCCCAGGCCGTGCGCTACCGCGTCTTCGTCGACGAAATGAAGGCGCAGCTGCCGGTGGACGCCATGCGCCGCCAGCGCGATGTTGATGCCTATGACGCTGTCTGCGATCATCTTCTCGTGCTCGACCGCTCGATCGAGGGCGACCCGGAAGACCAGATCGTGGGCACCTACCGGCTGCTGCGTCAGGATGTCGCTATCGCCAATGGCGGTTTTTACTCGGCTTCCGAATTCGAAATCGAGGGCCTTGTCGCCAAACATCCGGACAAGCGCTTCATGGAACTCGGCCGCTCCTGCGTGCTGCCGGAATACCGTACCAAGCGCACCGTCGAGCTCCTGTGGCAGGGCAACTGGGCCTACGCGCTGAAGCACGGCGTCAGCGCCATGTTCGGCTGCGCCTCTTTCCCCGGCGTCTATCTCGAAAGCCACGCGCTGGCGCTGTCCTTCCTCTACCACAATGTGCTGGCGAAGAACGAATGGGCCGTCGGCGCCCTGCCGCATCTGGCCCGCAACATGGACCTGATGCCGGTCGAGGCCATCAACCCGAAGAGGGCACTGATGGCCCTGCCGCCGCTGATCAAGGGCTATCTGCGCCTCGGTGCGATGGTCGGCTCCCACGCGGTCGTCGATCATGCCTTCAACACGACCGACGTGCTGATAGTGCTGCCAATCTCCAGCATTTCGGACCGTTATCTGAATTATTACGGCGCCGACGCCGGCCGCTTCGCGAGCTAGAACCTTTCCTAGAGCCTTTCCGGGCGCCGGCAATGCTTCAGGGCATGATCTCTATCGGGGTATGAGTGGGGACGCGGGCCCAGATTTCGCGCATCTCCGAGTTGGTTACTGCAACACACCCATCGGTCCAATCCCAAAGGTGGTGGACGTTTCCGAACAGGCCCCAGCCATTGGGAAGCCCGTGGATCATGATATCGCCCCCGACTGGAAAGCCTCCGGCTTCAGCGTTGCGCCGATCATCCGGGCTTGGATAGGAAATGTGCAGGCTCAGATAGGCCATAGACTTTGGATTTCGCCAGTCTATTTCATAACGCCCTTCAGGTGTTTTCTCGTCACCTTCTCGTTGCTTGGGCCCGGCATCGGCAGCCGTGCCGAGAGAAATCCGGTATGTAGAGATGGGAGCGTCGCCTCTGAGAAGGACCATGCGGCGTTCGGATTTATAGACGCGGATGAGGTCGCCCGTTGTTCCGATGGCGCATCTGGAGGCGGCGAGCCTGAGCCGACCCTCGCCATCAATTTCGTATAAGCCAAACAGCTGGCGACCACGATGGCTAGAACAACAAGCTTGTTTCTCAACATGATCTCATCTTCAGGAGCTGCGCTCGAGGCTATGCACGATCGGCCGGCAACGGCCAGAACATGATGCCGAAAAGTGTGCGCGCGTTTCGGGCGACATCCTGATCTACCGGCCGGGTAATCATGATGCCTTCACCCCTCTGCGCCAGTCTAAAGCCGGATAAGTGCCCAGCCGACGCGCTGTCGGCCAGGCACCAATAGGCGCCTCACATGCGCGGGCGCGTTTACGACCCCCCGTAGGCGGCGATCGCCGCCATATTGACGATGTCGCTGTCCTTGGCGCCCATCGAGGTGATCTGCACCGGCTTGTCGAGACCGACGAGGATCGGGCCGATCACCGTGGAGCCGCCGAGCTCCTGCAGCATCTTGGTGGAGATCGAGGCCGAGTGGAACGCCGGCATGACAAGCACGTTGGCCGGACCGGAGAGGCGGCAGAAGGGATATTGCTCCATCACCTTGCGGTTCAGAGCGACGTCGGCCGCCATCTCGCCGTCATATTCGAAATCGACGCGGCGCTTGTCGAGGATCTTCACCGCCTCGCGCACCCGCTCGGAGCGCTCGCCCGAGGGATGGCCGAAGGTGGAATAGGCGAGCATGGCGACACGCGGCGGATAACCCATGCGCCGCGCGAGACCTGCGGCCTCTTCGGCGATATCGGCAAGCTCTTCGGCCGTCGGCATGTCGTGCACCGCCGTATCGGCAACGAAGACCGTGCGACCGCGGCAGAGCGCCAGCGACACGCCGATGACGCGGTGGCCCGGTTTCTCGTCGATGCAGCGGCGCACATCTTCGAGGGCCGTCGAATAGTTACGGGTGATGCCCGTCACCATGCCGTCGGCATCGCCGAGCGCCACCATGGTGGCGGCGAAGTGGTTGCGGTCGTTATGGATCAGCCGCTGGGCGTCGCGGTGGAGATAACCGTGCCGCTGCAGCCGGGCATAGAGATAGTCGATATAGGCCTCGACCCGGGTCGAAAGCCGGGCATTGACGATTTCGAGGCCCGGCCGGTTGAGATCGATGCCGGCACGTTCCGCCGTCGCCCGGATCAGGTCCTCGCGGCCGAGCAGGATGGCAGTGCCGAGCTGCTGGTTGGCGTAGGACATCGCCGCACGCAGGACCTGTTCTTCCTCGGCCTCGGCAAAGACGATGCGCTTCGGACGGCGGCGGACGCGCTCGTAAAGGCTGGCGAGGGTCGAAGCGATCGGATCGCGGCGCGCCGAAAGCTCGCGGGCATAACCGGCCATGTCGGTGATGACCTTGCGGGCGACGCCGCTTTCGATCGCGGCCTGCGCGACCGCCACAGGGATCGCCGAGATCAGCCTGGGATCGAAGGGAACGGGGATAATGTATTGCGACCCGAAACGCGGCCGATTGCCCTGATAGGCGGCAACGACGTCATCGGGCACGTCCTCGCGGGCAAGGTTTGCCAGCGCGTTGACGGCGGCAATCTTCATCGCGTCGTTGATGGTCGAGGCCCGGACATCGAGAGCGCCGCGGAAGATATAGGGAAAGCCGAGGACATTGTTGACCTGGTTCGGATAGTCCGAACGGCCGGTCGCCATGATGGCGTCGTCGCGGATGCGGGCCACCTCTTCCGGGGTGATCTCGGGATCGGGATTGGCCATGGCGAAGATGATCGGCCGCTCCGCCATCGAGCGGATCATCTTGGCCGAAAACGCGCCCTTCTGCGACAGGCCGAGAACGACGTCCGCGCCTTTCATCGCCTCTTCCAGCGTGCGCGTGTCGGTCTTTGCCGCGTGCGCCGACTTCCACTGGTTCATGCCCTCGGTGCGGCCCTGGTAGATGACGCCCTTGGTATCGCAGAGGATGACGTTCTCAGGCGCAAAACCCATCGCCTTGATGAGTTCGACGCAGGCGATCGCCGCAGCACCCGCACCGTTGCAGACGAGCTTCGTCGTCTTCAGGTCGCGGCCGGTCAGTTCCAGCGCATTGATCAGGCCGGCGGCGGCGATGATCGCGGTTCCATGCTGGTCGTCATGGAACACCGGAATGTCCATCAGCTCGCGCAGCCGGCTTTCGATCACGAAACAATCCGGCGCCTTGATATCCTCGAGGTTGATGCCACCGAAGGAAGGGCCGAGGAAGCGCACGCAGTTGATGAACTCGTCGACATTTTCGGTATCGATCTCGAGGTCGATGGAATCGACATCGGCAAAGCGCTTGAACAGCACCGCCTTGCCTTCCATGACGGGCTTGGATGCCAGCGCGCCGAGATTGCCGAGGCCGAGGATCGCCGTGCCGTTGGAAATGACAGCGACCATGTTGCCGCGCGCCGTATAGTCGTAGGCTGTCTGCGGATCGGCGGCGATCGCCTTGACGGGCACGGCAACACCCGGCGAATAGGCAAGCGAGAGGTCACGCTGCGTCGCCATCGGCTTGGTCGGGTTGATCTCCAGCTTGCCGGGCCGGCCCATTGCGTGAAAATCGAGCGCCTCCTGGTCGGTAACTGAGGTCACCGGCCGGTCCTTCTTATCGATATCGGGCATAAATCCTCCAACGTCCTGTGGGCGACGCTTTGCTCTTCCTCAAATGCTGTTGTCATCTATAGCGGCGCGCGGATAGGGTTGGCACCTGTTTTTTTGGGAAAAACTGCACCTCCGTGAACGCACGAATAGACACAGGGAATGAAGCCTTTTCGGCGGCCGAGCTCGCCACGGCGGAAAGCCGTGCCTCGGCGACGCCGATGATGGAGCAATATATCGAGATCAAGGCGAACAATCCGGATTCGCTTCTGTTCTATCGCATGGGCGATTTCTACGAGCTGTTCTTCGAGGATGCGCTGGAAGCCTCACGCGCGCTCGGCATCACGCTGACGAAACGCGGCCAGCACATGGGCCAGGATATCCCGATGTGCGGCGTTCCGGTGCATGCGGCCGACGATTATCTGCAGAAGCTGATTTCGCTCGGATTCCGCGTCGCCGTCTGCGAGCAGATCGAAGATCCGGCCGAAGCGAAGAAACGCGGCGCGAAATCCGTCGTCAAGCGTGACGTCGTGCGCCTCGTCACTCCAGGCACGATCACCGAAGAAAAGCTGCTTTCGCCCTCGGAATCCAACTATCTGATGGCGCTGACCCGCATTCGCGCCAGCGGCGAGGCCTTGCTGGCGCTTGCCTGGATCGATATTTCCACAGGCGTCTTCCGGCTTGCCGAGACCGAAGCCTCGCGCCTCCTTGCCGATATCCTGCGCATCGATCCACGCGAACTCATCCTGCCCGACACGATCTTCCACGATCCCGAACTCAAGCCGGTCTTCGACCTGCTCGGCCGGACAGCCGTGCCGCAGCCTTCCGTGCTCTTTGACAGCGCCAGCGCCGAAGGCCGGATCGCGCGGTATTTCGGCGTCGCGACGCTCGACGGCTTCGGCGCCTTCTCACGCGCCGAGCTGGCGGCAGCAGCAGCAGCCGTCGCCTATGTCGAGAAGACGCAGATTGCCGAGCGTCCGCCGCTTGGAAAGCCGGAACGGGAAAGTGCGGCCTCGACGCTGTTCATAGATCCCGCCACCCGCGCCAATCTCGAACTTGCCCGCACGCTTTCCGGCGATCGCAACGGTTCGCTTTTGAAGGCGATCGACCGCACCGTCACCGGCGGCGGCGCCAGGCTTCTTGCCGAGCGGCTGATGTCGCCGCTGACCGACCCCGCCCGCATCAATGCGCGGCTCGATTCGATCGGTTTCCTGATCGACGAACCCCTGCTCTGCGGCAATCTGCGCGACACGCTGAAACATGTGCCCGACATGCCGCGCGCCCTGTCGCGCCTGGCGCTCGACCGCGGCGGCCCGCGCGATCTCTCAGCGATACGCCAGGGTCTTGACGCGGCGAGCGGAGTTGCGGCGATGCTCGGCGAGGCGATGCTGCCCGAAGAGCTCGGCCAAGCGCTATCCGGGCTGCAGGCGCTTCCCGCGGCCCTGGAGAAGCTGCTTGCCGAGATGCTCGCCGACGAATTGCCGCTGCTGAAACGCGATGGCGGCTTCCTGCGCGACGGCGCCAGCGCCGAGCTCGACGAGGTCCGGGCACTGCGCGACCAGTCGCGTCGCGTCATCGCCGGCCTGCAATTGCAATATGCCGAGGAGACCGGCATCCGGTCGCTGAAGATCAAGCACAACAACGTCCTCGGCTATTTTATCGAAGTGACCGCCGGCAATGCCTCGCCGATGACGGAGACGGCGGATGCGAAGGCCCGCTTCATCCACCGCCAGACGATGGCGAACGCAATGCGCTTCACCACGACCGAACTTGCCGACCTCGAAAGCCGCATCGCCAATGCCGCCGACCAGGCGCTGACGATCGAACTCGACGCCTTCGACAGGATGACGGCGGCCGTCGTTGCGGAAGCCGAGGCGATCAAATCGGGTGCCCGGGCGCTTGCCGTCATCGACGTCGCCGCAGGCCTGGCGCTTCTCGCCGAGGAGCAGGCCTATTGCCGCCCGCAGGTCGACGGCTCGAAGATGTTTGCCATCGAAGGCGGGCGCCATCCGGTCGTCGAGCAGGCGCTGCGGCGGCAGGCCGGCGGCCCCTTCGTCGCCAACCATTGCGATCTCTCGCCCAAGACCGGCGACCGGGACGGGGCGATCTGGCTGCTGACCGGCCCCAACATGGGCGGTAAGTCGACCTTCCTGCGCCAGAACGCGCTGATATCGATCCTGGCGCAGATGGGCTCCTTCGTGCCGGCGACATCGGCCCATATCGGCATCGTCGACCGGCTTTTTTCGCGCGTCGGCGCCTCCGACGATCTGGCGCGCGGGCGCTCGACCTTCATGGTCGAGATGGTGGAAACGGCGGCGATCCTCAACCAGGCAAGCGACCGTTCCCTCGTCATCCTTGATGAGATCGGCCGCGGCACCGCTACGTTCGACGGTCTGTCGATCGCCTGGGCCGCCGTCGAGCACCTGCATGAGGCCAATCGCTGCCGCGGGCTGTTCGCCACGCATTTCCATGAGTTGACCGTGCTTTCGGAAAAGCTTGGCCGGCTATCGAACGCTACGATGCGCGTCAAGGAATGGGACGGCGACGTCATTTTCCTGCACGAGGTCGGGCCGGGTGCGGCGGACCGCTCCTACGGCATCCAGGTCGCGCGCCTTGCCGGACTTCCGGCCTCGGTCGTGGCGCGGGCCCGCGACGTGCTTACCCGTCTGGAAGATGCCGACCGCAAGAACCCGGCGAGCCAGTTGATCGACGACCTGCCGCTTTTCCAGGTGGCGGTGCGCCGCGAGGAAACGGCCCGCGGCTCCTCCAAGGTCGAGGAGGCGCTGAAGGCGATGAGCCTTGACGACATGACGCCGCGCGAGGCAATGGATGCGCTTTACGACCTCAAGAAGAAGCTGAAATAGGAGCGGCGCGCCATGTTCATGGAAAAACTGGTTCGCGAAACCGAGCGCCTCCAGCTCATCTGCTCCATGCTCGATACGATGCGGCGCGCCGATAGGGACCGCAATGCCCGCGGCTGGACGTCGCCGATCGGCATGCTGAAAATCACCCGCTGCTGCGCTGTGATCTCAGAGCTCGGAACCTCGATTGCCAAGGCGGGTTATCGCGAATGCGACAGGCAGGCGCTCGAGGAGATCATGCGCGAGACACGGCAGGTGCTGCATTTGCTGAATGCGCGGGCCGCCGGCTGAGGATTCCGGGAAAGCCGGCGCCTTGCGTCAAAGCGCCGTCGCCTCTTGCGGCGAACCAACACCATTTCGCCAAATTTAAAGGTTCTTGCAGTATGAAGGCCCGTGTCAATCGCCGGGCAAAGGGGCTATAGCGCATGCAGACGAAACAAGCGGCAGGCCGTGAACCGGCAGTCCGGCATGAACAGGAAACCACCCCGGCGACAGCGATGCGCGACCTCGATTTCTCCAATATCCTCGACGTCGAGCTCTTGCAGAAGCAGTGTGACGCCGTTGCCGAGGCCAACCGCAACCGGCCCGACGTGCTGCGCGCCGATCTTTTGGCGGTGCTGAAGAAGGCGAGCACCGAGGGCCGGCAGAAGGCGCGCGAGGCACTGATGGCCGACGGCGGCGGGCTCAATTGCGCCTACCGGATTTCCTGGCTGCAGGACCAGATCACCACCGTCCTCTACAATTTCGCCACCGCCCATATCTTTCCGCAGCAGAAGGACAAGTTCGCGGTCACCGCCGTCGGCGGCTACGGCCGCGACACGCTGGCGCCCGGCTCCGATATCGACCTGCTGTTCCTCTTCCTGCCGAGACCGGCGGAAGAGACGCACAAGGCGGTCGAATTCATGCTCTACGTGCTCTGGGACATGGGCTTCAAGGTCGGTCACGCCACCCGCACGGTGGAGGAATGCATCGCGCTTTCCAAGTCCGACATGACGATCCGCACCGCCATCCTGGAGATGCGCTATATCTGCGGCTTGCAGCGGCTGGAAACCGAGCTCGAGACCCGCTTCGATAAGGAAATCGTCACCGGAACCGGTCCCGAATTCATCGCCGCCAAGCTTGCCGAGCGCGACGAGCGCCACCGCAAGGCGGGCGACACGCGTTATCTCGTCGAACCGAACGTCAAGGAAGGCAAGGGCGGGCTTCGCGACCTGCACACGCTATTCTGGATCTCGAAATATTATTATCACGTGCGCGACCAGGCGGAGCTGGTCAAGCTCGGGGTGCTCTCCAAGCACGAATACCGCCTGCTTGAAAAAGCCGACGATTTCCTCTGGGCGGTGCGCTGCCATATGCACTTCCTGACCGGCAAAGCCGAGGAGCGCCTGTCCTTCGATATCCAGCGCGAGATCGCCGAAGCCTTCGGCTATCACACCCGCCCGGGCCTTTCGGCCGTCGAGCGATTCATGAAACACTATTTCCTCGTCGCCAAGGATGTCGGCGATCTCACGCGCATCCTCTGCGCCGCGCTCGAAGACCAGCAGGCGAAGTCGATCCCGGGCCTCACCGGCGTCATCAGCCGCTTCACCCATCGTAACCGCAAGATCGCCGGCAGCGTCGAATTCGTCGAAGACCGCGGCCGCATTGCGCTGGCCGACCCCGAAGTCTTCAAGCGCGACCCGATCAACATCATCCGGCTCTTCCACGTCGCCGACATCAACGGGCTGGAATTCCATCCGGACGCGCTGAAACGCGTTACCCGTTCCCTCGCTTTGATCGACAATGCCTTGCGGGAAAACGACGAGGCCAACCGGCTATTCATGTCGATCCTGACGTCGAAGCGGGATCCGGCGCTCATCCTGCGCCGGATGAACGAGGCCGGCGTGCTCGGCCGCTTCATCCCCGAATTCGGCAAGATCGTCGCGATGATGCAGTTCAACATGTATCACCACTATACGGTCGACGAACATCTGATCCGCACGGTCGACATTCTCTCCGAGATCGACAAGGGGCGCGCCGAGGATCTGCATCCGCTCGCCAACAAGCTGATGCCCGGCATAGAGGATCGCGAGGCGCTTTATGTCGCCGTGCTCCTCCACGACATCGCCAAGGGCCGCCAGGAGGATCATTCGATCGCCGGCGCCCGCGTCGCCCGCAAGCTCTGCACGCGCTTCGGCCTGTCGCAGAAGCAGACGGAAATCGTCGTCTGGCTGATCGAGGAACATCTGACCATGTCGATGGTGGCGCAGACCCGCGACCTCACCGACCGCAAGACGATCACCGATTTCGCCGACCGCGTGCAGTCGCTCGACCGGCTGAAGATGCTGTTGATCCTGACGATCTGCGATATCCGCGCCGTCGGTCCGGGTGTGTGGAACGGCTGGAAGGGACAGCTGCTGCGCACGCTCTATTATGAAACCGAGCTGCTGCTCGCCGGCGGCTTTTCGGAGGTCTCCCGCAAGGAGCGGGCCAATGCCGCTGCCGAGGCGCTGCATTCGGCGCTCGCCGACTGGAGCCAGAAGAACCGCAATACCTATACCAAGCTGCACTACCAGCCCTATCTGCTCTCCGTGCCGCTGGAAGACCAGATCCGCCACGCCCATTTCATCCGCCAGACGGATAGAGCGGGCCAGGCGCTCGCCACCACGGTGCGCACCGACAGTTTCCACGCGATCACCGAGATCACCGTGCTGTCGCCCGACCATCCGCGGCTGCTCGCCGTCATTGCCGGCGCCTGTGCTGCGGCCGGCGCCAACATCGTCGACGCCCAGATCTTCACCACATCGGACGGGCGGGCGCTCGACACGATCCATGTCAGCCGTGAATTCACCGACGATGCCGACGAGCTGCGGCGGGCGGCGACGATCGGACGGATGATCGAGGACGTGCTGTCCGGCCGCAAGCGCCTGCCCGAGGTAATCGCCACGCGCGCGCGCAACCGCAAGAAGAGCAAGGCCTTCGTCATTCCGCCGTCTGTCAACATCACCAACAGCCTGTCGAACAAGTTCACCGTCATCGAAGTCGAATGCCTCGACCGGCCGGGGCTGCTGTCGGAGATCACCGCCGTCCTTTCCGATCTGTCGCTCGACATCCAGTCGGCCCGCATCACCACCTTCGGCGAGAAGGTGATCGACACCTTCTACGTCACCGATCTGGTCGGCCAGAAAATATCAGGCGACAGCAAGCGCGCCAACATCACCGCCCGGATGAAGGCCGTCATGGCCGAGGAAGAAGACGAGCTGCGCGAGCGCATGCCCTCCGGCATCATCGCACCCGCCGCCACCGCCCGGACCCCGCCTGCCAGCGAAAAAAAGGCCGGTTCCCCCATATGAGCTTGAACGCATGAGTCCCCACGCATGAGCCCAAACGCATGAGCCTCGTCAAGAAATTCGCGACCGTCGGCGGCGCCACCCTCGGCAGCCGCATCTTCGGCTTCGCCCGTGAAACGCTGATGGCTGCGGCGCTCGGAACCGGACCAATGGCCGACGTCTTCTACGCCGCCTTCCGCTTTCCGAATCTCTTCCGACGGCTGTTTGCCGAGGGCGCCTTCAACGCCGCCTTCGTGCCGCTCTTTGCCAAGGAGATCGAGGCGAACGGCACGGATGGCGCCAAGCGCTTTTCGGAAGAAGTGTTCGGCGTGCTGTTTTCGGTGCTGCTCCTCATCACCATCGTGATGGAGCTTGCCATGCCGCTCTTGGTGCGCTTCGTCATCGCGCCGGGCTTTGCCGACGATCCCGAAAAGTTCTCGATCACGATCCGCATGGCGTCCGTGATGTTTCCCTATCTGATGTGCATGTCGCTGACGGCGATGATGAGCGGCATGCTGAATTCGTTGCATCATTTCTTCGCCGCCGCCATCGCTCCCGTCTTCCTCAACGTGGTGATGATCGGGGCGCTGCTTTATGCGCTCTATACCGGCGCCGATCCGCTGGCGACGGCCTGGTATCTCTCCTGGGGCGTGCTTGCCGCCGGCGTCCTGCAGCTTGCCGTCGTCTATGTCGGCGTGCTTGCGGCCGGCATGAGCATCGGCTTCCGCTTCCCGAAGATGACTGCGAATGTCAAGCGGCTGCTGATCCTGGCGGTGCCGGCGGCGGTGACGGGCGGCATCACCCAGATCAACCAGCTGATCGGCCAGGCGATTGCGTCGTCCCGCGACGGCGCGATCGCAGCACTGCAATATGCCGATCGCATCTATCAGCTGCCGCTCGGCGTCGTCGGCGTCGCCGTCGGCGTCGTGCTGCTGCCGGAGCTTGCCCGGGCGCTGAAGGGCGGCAACCTGCGCGAGGCCGGAAACCTGCAGAACCGCTCGATCGAATTCGTGCTGTTCCTGACGATCCCCGCCGCTTTCGCGCTCTGGATCCTCTCCGACGAGATCATCCGCGTGCTCTATGAGCGCGGCGCCTTTCATCAGGAAAACACCGCCGTCGTCGGCTCGATCCTGGCGATTTACGGCATCGGCCTGCCGGCCTTCGTACTGATCAAGGCGCTGCAGCCCGGCTTCTATGCCCGCGAAGACACAAAGACGCCGATGCGCTTTTCGGCCATCGCGGTGGCGACCAACTGCGCCACGGCGCTGACCCTCTTTCCCTATATGGGCGCGCCCGGCATCGCCGTTGCCGAAGCCACGGCCGGCTGGATCAGCACCGTGCTGCTGTTTGCCACGCTTTTGCGCCGTGGCCACCTGACATGGGAATGGGCGCTGGCAAAGCGCACCGCCCTGCTGATCGTCGCTGCGGCCGTCATGGGTGCGGCCATCGTCTTCCTCAAGCAATATTGGGCGCCATGGCTTGCTTCCGGCGCGCCGCTTCTCACCAAGATCGGCACCCTCGGGCTGCTGATTGCGATCGCCATGCTGATCTATTTCGCCGCCGCCTTCCTGGTCGGCGGGGCAAATCTCGGCATGATCCGACGCAATCTGAACCGCAAGGCGGCGCCGGCAAAGGACGGGTGAGGCCAGTCGCACCACCGTGTCTCTGGCTACTTGATGGCTGTGGCTTGCGACCAGACAACCATCCATCGTTCGTCATGCCGCTCATACGTGTCGGTGTGCCAGTAGTCGTTGAGGGCGACTTTGTGGCCGCCGAAGACGACCTCCAGCTGAGCGCGATACCGAAGAACGGCGACACCGTCATAAAGCCGCACGGCAATGTCAGCAGGCTGCCAGGTCAGGTATTTGATCTGCCCGGAGGCGATCGCACCCAGATATTCTTCCTTTGAAAGGGCGGCACCGATTGGCGTTATCAGCTGGAAGTCCGGAGCGTGAAGCTGTCGTGCCCGAACCATATCGGCGCTGACCAGGGCACGCAGCCTCGCGCGCTCCGTTTCGCGAAGAAGGTTGGCCTCACTGGCCGATTGGGATGCGTTGACGGTCGGGATTGTCATGTCCGTTCTCCGATTGAGCTAAGCCCGATGCCGAAAAGTGTGAGCGGTTTTCGGAGCATCGTGTCTAACTATGTAATTGAAATAAAATTCTCATCTTAGGCCGACCGCCCAAAATCATCCTGGTCCAGGATCGTTCAATTTCTCTGTGGCGGCGATCATGATGCAGTCACTGGCCGTCGCGTTGCCGATTCTCCACTGGACGCCGGCACCAATCCCAAGTCGATGAGGCTTTGGGCGCTGGCGCGGATGCATTGCTCTTCGGGACGTGAGCGCCACCCGAGGACGCGGTGGGCTTTTGCTGCACTGACACTAAGATCGCGATTGAGCTCATGAACAATGGTTCGTGCATCGGGGTCGGATTGCGCCATGACCCTGACGATCTCGTCAGAGACTACGCCTGACGGCAGGCGGGAGGCATGGTCGGGAAAGGAATGGGCAAGAATGGCCACAAGGTCCTTGAGCCAGAAAAACCGTCCACCGATGATGAACCGCTGGCCGCCGGCAGCAGGAGTGGTCATCGCTCGAATGTGGGCATCGGCGGTATCGCGCACATCCACGACGGAGAAGCCAAAGCGCGGGATACCGTTGAATCGTCCCGTCATCAAATGGTGGATCAATCCAACAGACGTCCCGAAATTCGGCCCGAGCAACGGCCCGAGGATCATACTCGGATTGATCACTGCCAGATCGAGCCCGACGTCATGAGCAAAGCTCCAGGCAGCCCGTTCGGTCAGCGTCTTGGATTTATAATAGGGCGTCGCCCGCGGGCTTTCCGGGTCGGTCCAATTCTCTTCGGTAAAAGGCGCCTGCCCGTCGCCATGGTTGGTGGCAGCTATGGAGGATGTCAGAACCACACGTTTGACCCGTGCCCGATGCGCCTCGCGAAGCACGCGCAACGCACCATCGCGAGCTGTCTGGATCAGTGCTTTCTCATTTTCGGGATATCCCGGAGGGAAAGGCGATGCGGTGTGAATGACATAGTCACATCCTTCGACTGCCGCTGCCCAACCGCCATCGCTATCAAGATCGGCCTGCACCAGACTGAGGTTTTGCAGTTGCCCGTCTGTGTGCGCTCCAAGCTGACCGACCGTCGCAGCGCTTGTACCGATGCTGCGCAGGCTTCCTCTGACCCGATACCCCTGCTTGAGCAACTGCAAGGCAATGTGGCCTGCGAGAAATCCGCCAATGCCGGTCACCAATACGATGGCGCCATTAGAATTATCTGACGTGATACTCATGGCATCTCCTGACTGCGCACCGATGCGCCTTCATCGACTTAGACAGAAATACATTATCTGTCTACTCGTCTTTTGACAGAATGGTCACAAAATGGCAGTCTGTCCAAATGACGCAGAATGATCGAAAAATCGCCCAAATTCTCGATGCTGCCCTGCCGGTGTTCGTGCGTTTCGGCTTTCGCAAGACTTCCATGGCCGACATTGCGCGTGCCGCAGGAATTTCGCGAGCATCGCTCTATCTGAGCTTCAACAGCAAGGAAGAGCTTTTCCGAGCCGGCTCCATGCGAGCGCATACTCGCGCATTGGATGAGGTAGGAGCGGCCCTCGCGGGACAGTGGAACGCGTTTGACCGCATGGAAAGGGCCATAGCAGTGTTTCAGCGGGAGTTAATCGCCCCTTTTGGCGGCAGTTCCGATGCAGAAGAACTGTTTGCCGCCAATATGGCCTTGGCTGCGGATATCACGCTCGACGCGCGGACACGGCTATTGACTATGCTGACACAGACGCTGAATGCCGCTGCGGAAGCCAAGGAAATCGATCTCGAACCACTGCAGGCCTCGCCTCATCAACTGGCCAATATCATGATGGCTGCAATGGATGGGATCAAACACGCGCAATGGAATGGTTCCAGCCTCGATGACGATACAAAACTATTCATGCGCCTCTTGCGAGTGGCGGTGACGCCGCGAAGCGGCCAATAGAGTTGGTCGCGGCAGGTCTTTTCGCCGTCACTGAATCGCGATCCTTAAACCGGAATGGGAAAAGGTGGACCGCATGGTTCCTCAGCAATCCACCCATCGTCGCTGCGGTCCGACGTCGACATGAATGATGCCGTTGCAATAGCTGCCGATGCCGCCGATGCCCGGCGCGCTTCTTGCGGCAGCAATGATCGTGCGCTCCGACAGGCCGGGTATCCTGATATCGGCCGCCAGACACTTCCCGTGCAGGGACCCATGGCGGCGGGGATGCGGCCTGTGGCCAGAGGTTATCACCGGGCGTCGCCCGGTCTTCGCGGCGATATGCGACAGGATCGCTCGCAGGCGCCCTGGAAAACAGCTGGCACGAACGCTGACGGTCTGGACCGTGTAGGCGAGACGTGCCTGAGGTTTTGGAAGATGAATGGCATGCCTTTTCATGTCTTGACCGACGGCAGCCGTTGCTGATTGTAGGGCGAAAAGGCCTGCCATGGCGAGCAAAATTGCGTTCTGCATGGTCGCTCCGATCGGCTATCCCAGCGACCCCAACGGCGCCGGCACCAGACGCAGGATTTTCGGTTCAAAAAAAGCTTTTTTGTGAAATTTCATACTCAGATATGAGTAAGGCGGCTGATCAATTCGGCTTAAAATCCGGGGAATTGCCGCTCACAACTGGAATAAACATCTCAAACGCGAGGCAGCACATGGTGATCCAGTCTCTTTTTCTCGTCACCCTCGTGGTCGACGATTACGACCGCGCCAAGGCTTTTTACTGCGATGGTCTCGGTTTCGATTGCCTGCAGGACGAGCTACAGCCGGAGGGCAAGCGCTGGGTGGTGGTGAAGCCAAGGGGTGGGGATGGAGCCGCCTTTCTGCTGGCGCAGGCGGCAGACGAGACGCAGCGCGCGGCCATTGGCAATCAGACCGGCGGCCGTGTCGGCTTCTTTCTGAAGACCGACGATTTCGCCCGCGACCATGCCGCGATGCTGGCGGCCGGCGTGCGCTTTCTGGAAGAGCCGCGTCATGAGGTTTACGGCACGGTGGCGGTGTTTGCGGATCCCTACGGCAACACTTTCGATCTGATCCAGCACACTGCCGCCTGAACCCCTTGATTGCGACCGGTTGCCCGTGCATAAGCCGCGGCGTTAACAACATGGGCGAAAAGCCCTGCTGCATTCTGCAGCAATTAAACTGTGACAGCGTGGGCCCTCCACCAGCCTATTGAGGACGACATGAACGAATTCAAGAAACTCGTATTCTCCGGCGTGCAGCCGACCGGCAATCTGCATCTCGGCAATTATCTCGGCGCGATCCGCCGGTTCGTGGCGCTGCAGGAAGGCAATGACTGCATCTACTGCGTCGTCGACATGCATGCGCTCACCGCCCAGCTCGTGCATGAGGACATGCCGAGCCAGACGCGCTCGATCGCCGCCGCCTTCATCGCCGCCGGCATCGATCCGGAAAAACATATCGTCTTCAATCAGTCGGCCGTGCCGCAGCATGCCGAACTCGCCTGGATCTTCAACTGCGTCGCCCGCATCGGCTGGATGAACCGGATGACGCAGTTCAAGGACAAAGCCGGCAAGGACCGCGAGCAGGCCTCGCTCGGGCTCTACGCCTATCCGAGCCTGATGGCCGCCGACATTCTCGTCTATCGCGCCACCCATGTGCCTGTTGGTGAGGACCAGAAGCAGCATCTGGAGCTTGCCCGCGACATCGCGATGAAGTTCAACCTCGACTATGCCGAGCATATCAGCAGGACCGGCTACGGCGTCGACATCACCGTCGGCAACGAGCCGGTGCATGCCTATTTCCCGATGGTCGAGCCGTTGATCGGCGGGCCGGCGCCGCGCGTCATGTCGCTGCGCGACGGCACCAAGAAAATGTCGAAGTCGGACCCCTCCGATCTCTCGCGCATCAACCTGATGGACGACGAGGACGCGATCTCGAAGAAGATCCGCAAGGCCAAGACCGATCCGGACGGTTTGCCGAGCGAGATCGACGGGCTGCAGGGCCGTCCGGAAGCCGACAATCTCGTGGCGATCTATGCCGCACTCGCCGATAAGTCGAAGGCAGACGTGCTCGCCGAATTCGGCGGTCAGCAATTCTCCATCTTCAAGCCGGCGCTGGTCGAGCTGGCAATCAACGTGCTCGCGCCGATCACCGGCGAAATGCGCCGGCTGATGGATGATACCAGCCATATCGACGCGATCCTGCGCAAGGGCGGCGAACGCGCAAGGGCACGCGCCGAGGTGACCATGCGCCAGGTGCGCGACATCATCGGCTTCCTCTATTGAGATAGATCTCCTCTTCTCCCTGTCGCGGTAGAAGAGGATTTCTTCTGGGGCATCACGGCAAAAACTGGACTTGCATATTTTCCGCTTCGGGTGTCAGAGTCCGCGCCATGGTATCGAAGCGACTCTCACGGCTCGAAGGTCACCGCCGCAAATTCATGGCAGTGATCGACGGTACACCCGAATGCCAACGCGCCGTTCATTATGCCGGCCGGCGCGCGAAGAATTCCAATGGCGGGCTGGTGCTGCTCTATGTGATCCCCGACGGGGATTTCCAGCAATGGCTCGGCGTCGAAGAGATCATGCGGGCCGAAGCGCGTGAGGAGGCCGAGGCGGTGGTTGCCAAGATCGCCCAGATCGTGCGCGAGACCATCGGCATCGAGCCCGAGGTCGTCATCCGCGAGGGCGGCGCTGCCGAACAGATCAACGCCGTGATCGAGGAAGACCGCGATGTAGCGATCCTGGTTCTGGCCGCCGGTTCGGCGAAGGAAGGTCCAGGGCCGCTGGTTTCCTCGGTTGCCGGTCGCGCGGCGGCGTTTCCGATCCCGGTCACCGTGCTGCCGGATACGCTGACCAACGAGGAAATCGATGCCCTTTGCTAGAGCATGATGCCGAAAAGTATGAGCGGTTTTCGGACGACATCATGCTCTAACTATATAATGTAGAACAGGATTCAGATTTTATGCTAACGGGCCTAAAATCATCCTGTTCTGGCATTTCTTGAGTACAAGTCTCTTGATTAGAGCCGTCAATCGGCTTATCTTCTTTTGAAGAATTCTAAAGACGGCCGAGGCCCTGGCCGACCGCATGGAGAACCAGATGTTCATTCAGACCGAAGCCACGCCGAACCCCGCCACGCAGAAGTTCCTGCCGGGCAAGGTGGTGATGGAAAACGGCACGGCAGAGTTCCGCAGCACTGAGGAGGCTCAAGCTTCGCCGCTCGCTGCCCGCCTGTTCGAAATATCCGGCGTCACCGGCGTCTATTTCGGCTATGATTTCATTTCCGTCTCCAAGGATAATGCCGACTGGCAGCATCTTAAGCCGGCTATATTAGGCTCGATCATGGAGCACTTCATGTCCGGCAAGCCGGTCATGGGCGATGCCTCCATCCTTTCCGAAGACGCCGATGCCGGCGACGAATTCTTCGACGAAGGCGATGAATCGATCGTGCTGACCATCAAGGAGCTTCTGGAGACCCGCGTACGCCCGGCCGTTGCACAGGATGGCGGCGACATCACCTTCCGCGGCTTCAAGGATGGCAAGGTCTATCTGAACATGAAGGGTTCCTGCGCCGGCTGCCCGTCTTCGACGGCAACGCTGAAGCACGGCGTCCAGAACCTGCTGCGCCATTTCGTTCCGGAAGTGCAGGAAGTGATTGCCGCTTAAAAATCTTGAATTCGTCCAGCCGTTCATCTCAGGTTCGGCCGAACGGGTTTATCGATAGGCGACACTGGTTTATTCGGAAATTGATGGCATGATCATTCTGGCGCTCGACACGGCAGGTGTGGACTGCGCTGCCGCCGTCTATGACAGCGGCAGGGATACGGTGCTGGGGGAGGCATCGGACATGATCGGCAAGGGGCATGCTGAACATCTGATTGGTATCGTCGATCGCGCACTCGATCAGGCGGGACTGGCCCTTTCGGATGTCGACCGCCTTGCCGTCACCATCGGTCCCGGCTCCTTTACCGGTATCCGCGTCGGCGTTGCCGCAGCCCGCGGTTTTGCGCTTTCCCTCAATGTGCCGGCCGTCGGCGTCACCACGCTCGAAGTCATGGCATCAGCCCAGCGCGACAAGACGCCTCATCGCGCCGTGCTGGCGGCGATGGATGCCAAGCGGGACGAAATCTATCTCCAGTCCTTCGCCGCCGACGGTTCGCCCCTCGACGCGCCACGGGCAGTCAGCGTTGCGGAAGCGCAGGTTTTTGCCGCCGGTTTTGACGGCGAGATTACCGGTTCGGCGACGCCGCTCCTCAAGGCCGACGCCTTCGGCGATCACACCAACAGGTTCCCGATCTCCGTCGTGGCGCGCCTGGGCGCTGCCGCCTCCCCCGATGCCGGAAAGCCGAAGCCCCTTTATCTGCGCGGACCCGATGCCAAGCCGCAGGCCGGGTACGCGATTGCGCGACGAGTATGACGATGCTGGAAAGCTATCTGACGCTGAAACCGGAATTCGAGATCATCGCCATGGAGCGCGAGGATTGCCGCGATGTTGCCGCCCTGCACGGCGAGCGGTTCGCCCGGCCCTGGGGCGACGGTGAATTTCACGGGCTGCTGATGCAGGATACCGTCTTCGGCTTCGTCGCGCGCCAGACCAATGCCATCCTGAAAAAGCCGCTTCCGGGGTTCATTCTCGCCCGCCATGTCGCCGGCGAGGCGGAGATCCTGACGATTGCCGTGCAGGCGAAGGTCTCCCGTGCCGGACTTGGCTGGCGACTGATGCAGGCGGCGATGCGGGAAGCGCGGTCGCGCGGCGGCGAGAGCATGTTTCTCGAGGTCGACAACGGCAATACGGCAGCGCTTGGCCTCTACCGCAAGCTCGGCTTCGAAAAGGTCGGCGAACGTCTGGGTTACTACAAACAAGAAAACGGCGCCCTCTCCACGGCGCTTGTCATGAAGCGCGTTCTTCGGTAGTTCCCTGGCAGCGAGATAACATGCAGGCCGGCGCAAATGCCCCAGCGGCGTTGTCGAAACACGAATATCTCTATAGGCCGGCGATGACTGATGTAGCCAAGACCCTCGAGGAGCTTTGCACCGAACGCGGCATGCGCATGACCGAGCAGCGCCGCGTGATCGCGCGCATCCTGGAAGATTCGGAAGACCATCCCGACGTCGAAGAACTCTACCGCCGCTCGGTGAAGGTCGATGCGAAGATCTCGATCTCGACGGTCTATCGCACCGTGAAACTATTCGAGGATGCCGGCATCATCGCCCGCCACGACTTCCGCGACGGGCGCTCGCGCTACGAAACGGTGCCGGAAGAACATCACGACCATCTCATCGACCTGAAGACCGGCACGGTCATCGAATTCCGCTCGCCGGAGATCGAGGCGCTGCAGGAGCGCATCGCCCGCGAGCACGGCTTCCGGCTGGTCGACCACAGGCTGGAGCTCTACGGCGTTCCGCTGAAGAAAGAAGATCTCTGAAGCAATGGCAGCCCGGGAGACCAGCATTTGATCGCCTGGCTGCGCATCGCTTTCGCCGCGGTCGTCATCCTTGCCGTCAGCATCGTGCTCATGCCGCTGCAGGTCCTGGCGCTGCGGTTCGACTGGCGGCTGCGCCGCCGGCTTCCGCGCGCCTGGCACCGGATCGTCTGCTATTGCCTCGGCATCCGCGTCCGCGTCATGGGTAAGCTGGAAGATCGCCGGCCGCTGATGCTCTGTTCCAACCATTCCTCCTGGCTGGATATCATGGTGCTGTCAGCCGTTGCCGACGTCGTCTTCATCGCCAAGATCGAGGTGCGCGACTGGCCGATCTTCGGCACGCTCGCCAAGCTGCAGAAGAGCGTCTTCGTGGTGCGCGAGGAGCGGCGCAAGACCGGCCATCAGGCAAACGAGATCGCCGGGCGCATGGCCGACGGCGAGATCGTCGTGCTCTTCCCCGAAGGCACGACCTCGGACGGCAACCGGCTGCTGGAGGTCAAGTCCTCGCTGTTCGGCGCTGCCGCGATGGCCGTGCCTTATTCGCCGACGGGAACGGTCGTGGTGCAGCCGGTGGCGGTTGCCTATACCCGGGTGCACGGCATCGCCATGGGGCGCTATCATCGGCCGCTCGCCGCCTGGCCGGGTGATATCGAGCTGCTGCCGCATCTCATCGATATCGTCCGCTGCGGCGCCATCGACGCCGAAGTTTCCTTCGGCGAGGCGGTGGATTACCGCGCCGAGACCAGCCGCAAGGAGGTGAGCGCGACGATCGCCCTGCGCATCCGCAACCTCCTGAACAGCCGCCTGCGCGGGCGAGAAATCTCTTAGAGCCTTTCCTGGTCAGATTGCAGCATTCTGCCGGAGCAGGTTTTCGTCGGGGCAGAGGCGATTGGCGAAGGGCATACCCCTTGGTACGTCCGAGCCGATCGCCTCTGATCCTGGCGGAAAGATGCCCGGCCCTTCGGGTTGGCTGAAACGGGCCGCCTGCTCGATCGGCCGGCTTGGCCGTAGAGCTTGGCTACGACGCGCGCCGGCCGGTCGAGCATTCGACTCCGTTTGAGCCAACAGAATGCTGCAATCTGACCAGGAAAGACTCTAGAAGAAGATTTCGATTTTCTCCGGCGGCAAAAACCACTAAATAGCGCGCCATGACACAGGACAGCGCCCTTCTCCAGGCCCCGGAATCGACACCCCGCGATGGCAGCAACAGCCGCAAGGTCTTCATCAAGACCTATGGCTGCCAGATGAACGTCTACGATTCCATGCGCATGAGCGATGCGCTCGCCCGCGACGGCTATGAGCCGACGGAAGATATGGAAGAGGCGGACCTCGTTCTCCTCAATACCTGCCATATCCGCGAAAAGGCGGCCGAGAAGGTCTATTCGGCGCTCGGGCGGCTGCGCGATATGAAAAAGAAGAAGGCGGCGGACGGCCGGGAGATGATGATCGGCGTTGCCGGCTGCGTCGCCCAGGCCGAAGGCGAAGAGATCCTGCGCCGCGCACCCGCCGTCGACGTCGTCATCGGCCCGCAGACCTATCATCGTCTGCCGGAGGCGCTGCGCCGGGCCAAACAGGGCCAGCGCGTCGTCGATACGGAATATGCGATCGAGGACAAGTTCGAGCATTTGCCGATCGCCGAGAGCCGAAGGATCCGAGCCCGCGGCGTCACCGCCTTCCTGACGGTGCAGGAGGGCTGCGACAAGTTCTGCACCTTCTGCGTCGTGCCCTATACGCGCGGCTCGGAAGTGTCGCGGCCGGTTTCCCAGATCGTCGAGGAAGCCGAAAAGCTCGCCGACAGCGGGGTGCGCGAGATCACCCTGCTCGGGCAGAACGTCAATGCCTGGCACGGCGCCGGGAGCCAAGGCGAGGCATGGAGCCTCGGCGACCTGCTCTATCGCCTTGCCGAGATCCCCGGTCTTGCGCGGCTGCGCTACACCACCAGCCATCCACGCGACATGGATGACCGGCTGATCAACGCCCATCGGGACCTCAGGGCCCTGATGCCTTATCTGCACCTGCCGGTGCAATCGGGCTCCGACCGCATCCTGAAAGCGATGAACCGGCGCCACACGGCGGCCGAATATCTGGCGCTGATCGAGCGCATCCGCACGGTGCGGCCCGATATTGCGCTGTCGGGCGATTTCATCACCGGCTTTCCGGGGGAGACAGATGAGGATTTTGAGGATACATTGAGACTTGTGGAGGAGGTCCGTTATGCACAGGCCTTCTCGTTCAAATACTCGACACGACCGGGCACGCCCGGCGCGGAGCTGAAGGATCAGGTGCCGGAAGAGATCAAGGCAGAACGGCTGGAACGCCTGCAAATGCTTCTCCTGAAGCAGCAGCAGGAATTTGCCGAATCTTGCATCGGCAAAGAGATCGACCTGTTGCTCGAAAAGCCCGGTCGCATGCCGGAACAACTAATCGGACGTTCTCCCTGGCTTCAATCCGTGAATGTTGATGCAAAAGCATCGCAAATCGGTGACATTATTAAAGTGCGAATCACAGGGACCGGAACAAACAGCCTGTTTGCCGAACGCGCAGAGGCTGCGGTCTAACCCAAGGAGCCTGACCGCTTGAACGGACAAGAATTGGTTTCTTCTTCACCGCGCCACCCCCGCACGCCGAGCGATACCAATCACTTCGTCCTGACGTTCGAGAACAACCGGTTCGCCAGCGAGCTCTTTGGTCAATTCGACCAGAACCTCAAGCTGCTCGAGCAACGGCTGAACATCGATGCGCGGGCACGCGGCAATTCGGTCGTCATCACCGGCGATGTCGTGACCACCAATCAGGCGCGGCGCACACTCGACTATCTCTATGAAAAGCTTCAGAAAGGCGGCAGCGTGGAACGATCCGACGTCGAGGGTGCAATCCGCATGGCGGTCGCCGCCGACGATCAGCTCAGCCTGCCGACGATGGAGCGCAAGGCCAAGCTGACGATGGCGCAGGTTTCCACCCGCAAGAAGACGATCATCGCCCGCACGCCGATGCAGGACGCCTATATCAGGGCCCTGGAACGCGCCGAGCTTGTCTTCGGCGTCGGCCCGGCGGGCACCGGCAAGACCTATCTCGCCGTCGCCCATGCCGCCCAGCTGCTGGAGCGCGGCGCTGTCGAAAAGATCATCCTGTCGCGCCCGGCCGTCGAGGCCGGCGAGCGCCTCGGCTTCCTGCCCGGGGATATGAAGGAAAAGGTCGATCCCTATCTTCGCCCGCTCTATGATGCGCTCTACGACATGATCCCTGCCGACAAGGTCGACCGGGCGATCACCGCCGGCGTTATCGAAATCGCGCCGCTCGCCTTCATGCGCGGCCGAACGCTCGCCAACGCCGCCATCATCCTCGACGAAGCGCAGAACACCACGTCGATGCAGATGAAGATGTTCCTGACGCGTCTCGGCGAAAATGCGCGCATGATCGTCACCGGCGACCCGAGCCAGATCGATCTGCCGCGCGGCGTCAAATCCGGCCTCGTCGAGGCCCTGCAGCTTCTGAACGGCGTCGAGGGCATCTCGATCGTGCGCTTCACGGATACCGACGTTGTCCGCCACCCGCTGGTCGGGCGCATCGTCAGGGCCTATGATTCCACCTATGCCGTCGCCGAAGACGTCAGCCGGCAGGACTAATGGCCGAACTCGACATCCAGATCAGCGTCGAGGACATCGGCTGGCCCGGCGAGGAGACGCTGCTGTCGTTTTGCGAACGCGTGCTCGGTGCCACCGCGGTCTATTTACGCGACAGCGAGAAGCAGCCATTCCCGACGATGCCGCCCGAGGTTTCGCTTGTTTTCACCGACGATGCCTCGATCCAGGACATCAACGCCGAATGGCGCGGCAAGGACAAGGCGACCAACGTGCTCTCCTTTCCGGCCTTTCCGGTTCAGCCCGGCAAGATGCCCGGTCCGATGCTCGGCGACATCATCATCGCCCGGGAGACGCTGGAGCGGGAAGCGGCCGAGCTCGAAAAGAGTTTCGACGACCACCTGACCCACCTTCTGGTGCACGGTTTCTTGCATCTTCTCGGCTACGACCATATGAATAGTGCCGAAGCCGAAATTATGGAGGGGCTGGAGACTCGCATTTTGGCGCAGCTCGGCCTATCTGATCCCTACGAGGGTCAAGACCTTAAAATGGAACCATGAGCGACTTTACGACGAAGCCGGCGGCAGACGCCAAAGACTCCGAGTCATCCTCCTCTTCGGACGAGGCAGGCAGTAGTAGTCGGCCATCCGGCCGATCCCAATCCTTCTGGTCGCGCGCCGCGCGCATCCTTCGCCCGCAACAGGGCTCGCGACTGCGCGAGGATCTCGCCGACGCGCTGATGACCGATGCGGCCGGCGACGACGCCTTTTCGCCCGACGAACGGGCGATGCTCAACAACATCCTGCGTTTTCGCGAGGTGCGCGTCGCCGACGTGATGGTGCCGCGCGCCGATATCGAGGCGGTCGACCAGAACATCACCATCGGCGAACTGATGATCCTCTTCGAGGAATCCGGCCGCTCGCGCATGCCTGTCTATGCCGATACGCTCGACGATCCGCGCGGCATGGTGCATATCCGCGACCTGCTCTCCTATGTCGCCAAGCAGGCGCGCAACAAGCGCCGAGGCCCGACGAAACCGGCCGCTGTCGTGCCGGCGATCGAGGTTGCGCCCGAAAACATCCAGAAGACCACGCGTTCGGCCAAGCAGAATTTCGATCTCGCCCGCGTCGACCTGCAAAAGACGCTGGCCGAGGCCGGTATCATCCGCAAGATCCTGTTCGTGCCGCCGTCAATGCTGGCGTCAGACCTGTTGCGCCGGATGCAGGTGAACCGCACGCAGATGGCGCTCGTCATCGATGAATATGGCGGCACCGACGGGCTTGCCTCGCATGAAGACATCGTCGAAATGGTGGTCGGCGACATCGACGACGAACATGACGACGAAGAAGTGATGTTCAAGCGCGTCGCCGAGGACATGTTCATCGCCGACGCTCGCGTCGAGCTGGAAGAGATCGCCCAAGCGATCGGGCCGGATTTCGACATCAGCGAGCAGGTCGACGAGGTCGATACGCTGGGCGGCCTGATCTTCTCCGCACTCGGCCGCATCCCGGTGCGCGGCGAGGTCGTCCAGGCGCTGCCAGGCTTCGAATTCCACATCCTCGACGCCGATCCGCGCCGCATCAAGCGACTGCGCATCACCCGCAAGCGCCACGCGGTTCGCCGCCGCGCCAAGACGGACGGCGACATCCCTCCCGGCGCCGAGGCCGGCGACGACCGGCCGGCGAAATCGACCGCCAACTGACAGGACCCAACTGACGGGACAAAGAGCCGCTTTTTTGAAAGACTGCGAACGGGTTGATTCGCGGTTTGATGGGAGTGCGCATGGAGCGGCTTGCGGACAGGGTTATCCTCGTCTGGGGTTTCAAACGGTCGCTGCTGGCTATCGCCGCCGGGGCATTCGCGGTTCTGGCGCTGCCGCCCATCGGCTTTTTCGCGGCGATGTTCGTTTCCTTCACGCTGCTCGTCTGGCTGATCGACGGGGCGGCGGCTTCGCCTGAAAGCGGTCTGATCGGCAGACTGTGGCCGGCGTTTGCCACCGGCTGGCTGTTCGGCTTCGGCTATTTCGTCGCCGGCCTCTGGTGGCTCGGCCATGCGCTGCTGATCGATCAGGAAGAATTCGCCTGGGCGCTGCCGCTGGCAATCCTCGGGCTGCCTGCCTGTCTTGCGATCTTCTACGGCCTGGCGGCCGCCCTTGCCCGCATCGTCTGGTCTGATGGCATGGGGCGGATCGCCGCGCTTGCGGCTGGCTTCGGGCTGATGGAATGGCTTCGAAGCTTCGTCCTCACCGGCTTTCCCTGGAACGCCATCGGCTACGGCATCATGCCGGTTCCGCTGATGATGCAGTCGGCGCATGTGATCGGGGCGATGGGCGTAACGGCCCTTGCCGTCTTCGTCTTTTCTGCGCCTGCCCTTGCCGGGACGCGGCAGGGCGCGCGACCGGGTATCGCGCTCGCCGTCCTCTTCTTTGCCGCCCATCTCGGTTATGGCGCCTATGCTCTCCATCTCGCGTCGCGGCCGGACACATTGCCTGAGGACAAGCGGCCGGTGGTACGGCTGGTGCAGCCGGCGATCGATCAGACAGCGAAAATGGATAACGACGTCGACCGCGCCGCCATCTTCGAGACGCATCTGAAGCTGTCGGCCGAAGCGCCGAAGAATGGCGGGCGCAAGCCCGATATCATCGTCTGGCCGGAAACGTCGATCCCCTTCATCCTGACCGACAACCAGGATGCGCTGACGCGGATTGCCGACACGCTCGACGACAGTCAGATCCTCATCGCCGGCGCCGTTCGCGCCGAGGAGATGGGACCAGGCACGCCGCCGCGCTACTATAATTCCATCTACGTGATCGACGGCCGCGGCCAGATCATCGCCGCCTCCGACAAGGTGCATCTGGTGCCCTTCGGCGAATATCTGCCCTTCGAGGACGTGCTCACCGAATTCGGCATCCAGAACGTCGTCGAGATACCGGGCGGCTTTTCGGCCGCCGCAAGCCGGCACCTGCTGGCGCTGCCCGGCGGGCTCAATCTCTATCCGCTGATCTGCTACGAGATCATTTTTCCCGGCGAAATGACCGGTGACATAAAAGACGCCAACGCGATCCTCAATATCACCAATGATGCCTGGTTCGGCGTAACGCCCGGCCCCCACCAGCATTTCCAGCAGGCGCGGGTACGGGCTGTTGAAACCGGCCTGCCGCTGATTCGCGACGCCAATAGCGGCATTTCAGCGCTGGTGAATGCACATGGGGAAATTATTGCGGGCCTCGATCTCGGAGAAACCGGCTTCGTCGATGCAACGCTCGATAGCATCGGCGATGGAGTCGGAACGACATTCCCCCGGCAAACTTACTTCTGGTTGACCGAGGCGCTGCTGATTTTGATTGCGCTAATTTCTCGCAGAGGTTTTATTTCCGGGTTGAATTGACCAAAAACCCCTAAAATTGCATAGTGATGTCAATCGGCGTTCTTAACGTATGTTTGAAGGTGGGTTCCTCACCGCTTGCAACGTGGCGTTTTGGGATGGATCAGGGGCATGCCGGTTAGAAACAGGTTGAAATTCTTAGCTAGGGCACGACCATGATTGAAAACAAGAAGAAGCCTAACCCGATCGACATCCATGTTGGCAGCCGTATTCGCCTCCGCCGTACGATGCTGGGCATGAGCCAGGAAAAGCTTGGCGAAAGCCTTGGCATTACCTTCCAGCAGATCCAGAAATACGAAAAGGGCACCAACCGCGTCGGCGCAAGCCGCCTGCAGAATATCTCGAACATCCTCAATGTTCCGGTGTCGTTTTTCTTCGAGGACGCGCCCGGCGAACATTCCAGTGGCGGCGGCGGCATGGAAGCCTCCAGCTCGAATTACGTCGTCGATTTCCTCTCCTCCTCGGAAGGACTGCAGCTCAATCGCGCCTTCGTCAAGATTTCCGATCCCAAGGTTCGCCGCAAGGTCGTGGAGTTGGTGAAAGCCCTGGCCGCTGAAGCCGACGCCGACTGACCACCCACCATCGCAGAATTCGAAAGGCGGTCGAAAGGCCGCCTTTTTTGCGTTTTTGGGGCAAAATTTGTCACTTTGCCGCAGATATAAAGATATATTTATGTCCTTCTGCGCTTGTCATCAGGCCTCGAACTGAGTACCTACTAGCTGGCTTTATTCTTTGAGGGGAATCCCGAAATGCGCGCAAATTATCTCTTTACCAGCGAATCTGTTGCCGAAGGTCATCCGGACAAGGTCTGTGACCGCATCTCCGACGAGATCGTCGATCTGGTCTACCGCGAAGCGGCCAAGACCGGCGTCAATCCGTGGGGCGTGCGCATTGCCTGCGAGACGCTGGCGACGACCAACCGTGTTGTCATCGCCGGCGAGGTCCGCCTGCCGCCGAGCCTGATGAAGAAGGACAAGGATGGCAAGGACGTCATCAATCCTTCGAAGTTCAAGGCTGCCGCCCGCCGCGCCATCAAGGATATCGGCTACGAGCAGGACGGCTTCCACTGGAAGACGGCAAAGATCGACGTGCTCCTGCACTCGCAGTCGGCGGATATCGCGCAGGGCGTCGACAGCGCCGCCGACCAGCAGGGCGACGAGGGCGCCGGCGACCAGGGCATCATGTTCGGTTATGCCTGCCGCGAAACGCCGGACCTGATGCCGGCGCCGATCTATTATTCCCACAAGATCCTGCAGCTGCTCGCAGTTGCCCGCAAGAAGGGCGACGGCGAAGTCGCCAAGCTCGGCCCCGACGCCAAGAGCCAGGTGACCGTGCGCTACGTCGACGGCAAGCCGTCGGAAGCAACCTCGATCGTGCTTTCGACCCAGCATCTCGACGAGAGCTGGGATTCGAAGAAGGTCCGCGCTGTCGTCGAGCCCTATATCCGCGAAGCGCTCGGCGAGCTGAAGATCGCCGACGATTGCAAGTGGTACATCAACCCGACCGGCAAGTTCGTCATCGGCGGACCGGACGGCGATGCGGGCCTCACCGGCCGCAAGATCATCGTCGACACCTACGGCGGTGCCGCTCCGCATGGCGGCGGTGCATTCTCCGGCAAGGACACGACGAAGGTCGACCGTTCGGCCGCCTATGCCGCCCGCTATCTTGCCAAGAACGTCGTTGCCGCCAGCCTTGCTGACCGCTGCACAATCCAGCTCTCTTACGCCATCGGTGTTGCTCAGCCGCTGTCGATCTATGTCGACCTGCACGGTACCGGCAATGGCATCAGCGAGGATCAGGTCGAAGCCGCGATCCGCCAGAACATGGACCTGTCGCCGACCGGTATCCGCCGTCATCTCGACCTCAACAAGCCGATCTACGCCAAGACGTCGGCTTATGGCCATTTCGGCCGCAAGGCCGGCCGCGACGGCTCGTTCTCCTGGGAGCGCACCGACCTCGTGAAGGCGCTCAAGGAATCCGTTAAGACCAAAGCCGCTGCATGACGGATATGGAACGCCGGGGGCGGGCGACCGAAGCCTTCTTCGGTCGCCGCAAGGGTAAGGCCCTGCGCGAACAGCAGGCCGAGACGCTGAACAGTCTCCTGCCGGCATTCCTGATCAATCTAACAGCGGCTCCGCCGGAGCCGCTGACTTCCCTCTTCCCGGTTCCGGTCGAAAAATTACGGCTGGAAATCGGTTTCGGCGGCGGCGAGCACCTGATCCACCGCGCGCTGGAGACGCCTTCGACCGGATTCATCGGCGTCGAACCCTTCGTCAATTCCATGCAGAAGCTGCTGTCGCGCATCGGTGAGACGGGTGCCTCCAATATCCGCGTCTATAATGACGACGCGACGCAACTGCTCGACTGGCTGCCGGACGGCGCACTCGATCAGATCGACCTGCTCTATCCCGATCCCTGGCCGAAGCGGAAGCACTGGAAGCGGCGTTTCGTCTCGAAAACCAATCTCGACCGTTTTCATCGCGTGCTGAAACCCGGCGGCCTGTTCTGCTTCGCCTCCGACATCGATACCTATGTAAACTGGACGCTGATCAAGTGCCGCAACCATGGCGGTTTCGACTGGATAGCCGACAATGCAGCCGATTGGCTGACGCCCTATGAGGGCTGGCCGAGCACGCGTTACGAGGCAAAGGCGCGCCGCGAGGGCCGGTCTTCGGCCTATCTGACGTTCAGGAAGATCTGAGGCAGTCGGCAAGTCGGCAAACGCGCCCATGATGTTCCTCACGTGAGCAATCGCGTAGGACGCTGATCTGATGGTTCCCGACAGCGACAAAAAACCGAACTGAAGGAGTTGCGCCCTGCCTTGCGACGCGTAGAGTTCCGCCGTCGGACCGGTTGCCATTAGCGCTCACGCGGCTATTTTCTGTGCTGGCCACCCTCCTCTCAATGGAAGAGAGACAATGACCGGGAGCAAGTCATGTGCCGAAATATAAAACCCCTGTTCAATTTCGATCCGCCAGCGACGGACGACGAGATCCACGATGCCGCACTCCAGTTCGTGCGCAAGGTGAGCGGAACGACTAAACCGTCGAAGCGCAATGAGGTCGCATTCGAGCACGCGGTCAATTCCATCGCGGCATGTGCCCGCGAGCTGCTCGATTCGCTGGAAACGTCTCAACCTCCTCGTGATCGCGAAGAGGTAGCGGCAAAGGCGCGCGCGAGAACGGCGGTCCGGTTCGCTTAAGGAAACCCTGTCACGCACAGGAGATCTCAATCAAGGCTCAAATGGCCTTGACGGTCAGTGCAGGCTGACCGTCTTCAATTCGTCCTCGGCAGCCTTGAAAAAGGTGCTGGAGCGGTTGTCCGTCAAAAGGATCGGCGTGCCGTCGGCGCCGAAGAGTGCCCAGAGATCGACGTTCGGATCGATATCCGGCGCCTCGGGAAAGCACTTGGCGACCTCATCGGTCCGCATTTTTCTGATATAGGCGACCTCGCCGTTGCCGATGTGGGCAAGCTCGGATTTGGTCAAGTGAGACGTGGCTTCTTTCATCAACATTCCTGTTCCTCCGGGAGAAGGGACCAACGGTTCAACAACCGTTGTGCTACTCTGAGACCGAAATGTTAATTTTCTTGACCATGCGCGCGGGTTCCGGACGAATTAGATCGACGGAGAGCAGACCGTTCTTCAGGGCCGCACCCAGCACCTGCATGCCGTCGGCAAGAACGAAAGTACGCTGGAACTGCCGGGCGGCGATACCGCGATAGAGATAGTCCCGCTCACCCTGTTCGACCTGGCGGCCGCGGATCAGAAGCTGGTTCTCCTCAATGGAGACGTCGAGTTCCTCCTCGCTGAAGCCGGCCACGGCAAGGGTGATGCGCAGACGTTCCGGCGCGCCGCTGTCGGCGCCGATGCGTTCGATATTATAAGGCGGATATCCGTCACTCGCCTTGGAAATGCGCTCCAGCGTCTTTTCCATGGCATCGAAGCCCAGAAGCAGCGGGCTGGCGAAAGGAGTAATGCGGCTCATCTCTTTTCAAGTCCTTGATGCAAGCGACCATCCCGGACCTCAAGTGCAGCATCCGGATGCCGCTAATATGGGGACAGAATACCGGCGCCGCAAGGCATGGGCCGCGACGTGCCGGCGTCACCTCTCGATTTTAAAGTGATGGCGTCAGGCTCCTTCCTTGACAAAGCGCCTGCTGCCTCGCATCAAAACATGCCGCGCGGATTGTACTGATTTGTGACGGGACGTGAAGAAATCGGTGCATACTCCGATAACCCGCAGTGCGAGGATGGAACGATCGGAATGGCAAGCGCAAGAAAGATCATCATCGACACGGATCCAGGCCAGGACGACGCGGCCGCCATCATGCTGGCCTTCGGCAGCCCCGACGAGCTGGAGGTGCTGGGGATCACGACGGTCGCCGGCAACGTGCCGCTTTCGTTCACCAGCCGCAATGCGCGCATCGTCTGCGAACTCTGCGGCCGGACGGAGACCGAGGTTTTCGCCGGCGCCGACGCGCCGATCGCCCGCAAGCTGGTGACCGCCGAACATGTGCATGGCAAGACCGGCCTTGACGGTCCGGAACTGAACGAACCAACGATGGCGCTGCAGCCTGGCCATGCCGTCGACTTCATCATCGAGACGCTGCGCCGCGAGCCGGAAGGTACGGTGACGCTGTGCACGCTCGGGCCGCTCACCAATATCGGCATGGCCTTCCAGAAAGCGCCTGATATCGCCCCCCGCATCCGCGAACTGGTGATGATGGGCGGCGGCTTCTTCGAGGGCGGCAACATCACGCCGGCGGCCGAATTCAACATCTATGTCGACCCAGAGGCGGCCGATATCGTCTTCCGCTCAGGCGTTCCGATCGTGATGATGCCGCTTGACGTGACGCATCAATTGCTGACCCGCAAGGACCGGGTGAAGCGCATGGCCGAGATCGGCACGGCGCCGGCAAAGGCCATGGTCGAGATGCTGGAATTCTTCGAACGCTTCGACATCGAGAAATACGGTTCCGACGGCGGGCCGCTGCACGACCCGACCGTCGTCGCCTACCTGCTGAAGCCGGAGCTTTTCAAGGGCCGGGACTGCAATGTCGAGATCGAGGTCCAATCCGAACTCACGGTCGGCATGACCGTCGTCGACTGGTGGCATGTGACCGAGCGCAAGCGCAACGCCAGGGTCATGCGCCATGTCGATGCGGACGGCTTCTTCGATCTGCTGATCGAACGCTTCGCCCGCATCTAAAGCTTCGGTTTCCCTTCCTCGCGAGGAGGAAGGAAACGATCTCAGGCGTCTTTTTCGTCGAAGACAGAGTTGGTTTCGGTTTCGGCCGGCTTCGGGCCGCCCTTGGCGACACCGACCATGGCCGGGCGCAGCACGCGCTCGCCGATGGTGAAGCCTGCCTGCACGACCTGGACGACGGTGTTGTTCGGCACGTCCGGGTTCGGCACCTCGAACATCGCCTGATGGAAATTCGGATCGAACTTCTGGCCAACCGGCTCCAGCTTGCGAACGCCGTGGCGTTCCAGAGCCGACAGCATGGCACGCTCGGTCATCTCGACACCCTCGATCAGCGTGCTCAGGCCGGCATCGGCAGTAGCCTTGGTTTCCGGAGAGATGGCGTCAAGCGCGCGGCGTAGATTGTCCGAGACGGCGAGCATGTCGCGCGCGAAACCCGCGACGGAATAGGACTTGGCATCCTTCACCTCGCGCTCGGTGCGGCGGCGCAGATTGTCCATCTCGGCAGCAAGGCGCAGATAGCGGTCGCGCAGCTCGCCGTTTTCGGCTTTCAGAAGCTCGATCGGGTCCGGCTGGGCGGGCTCTTGCTGCGCAGTTTCGTTCTCGACGTAGGCGGCAGCGTCGGCTGCGGCATCGGCCGCAGTTGCGTCAGGTCCGTTTTTCGTCGTGTCATCGGTCATGACGGTCTCCGGTTGGTGTCTTCAGATGCGCCCGATATCGAGGTTTGACCGAAAAAAATCAAGTCTGCGTGACAAAGAAGCGAAAATTCCGCGTGACTGATTGCTGCGCGTCAAAGCTGATTGCGCGAAAGGCGGGAGACGAGCTGGGCTGTGTAGTCCACCATCGGCACGATGCGGGAATAATTGAGCCGCGTCGGGCCGATAACGCCGACGGCACCGACGATACGATCGTCGTCGTCACGATACGGCGCGACGATGAGCGACGAGCCGGACAGCGAGAAGAGCTTGTTTTCCGAACCGATGAAGATGCGCACGCCCGAACCGCTTTCGGCGAGATTGAGGATCTCGATCAGGCTGTCCTTCTTCTCGAGATCGTCGAACAGCAGGCGCAGCCGGTCGAGATCCTCGGCGCCGGCAAGGCCTTCGAGCAGGTTGGCGCGGCCGCGGATGATCAGCTGCGTCGGCTTCCCCTCGTCCGGGCTGCCGGCCCAGACAGCGATGCCGCGCTCGACCAGATCGCGCGACAGGGCATCGAGTTCGTGACGGACGTCGTCTTTCAGCCGGCTTAATTGTTTGCGGAGCTCCGGTAGGGTCTGGCCGGACATATGGGCATTGAGAAAATTCGCCGCTTCCGTCAGCTGCGAGGAGGTGACGCCCGCCGGCAGTTCGATGATGCGGTTTTCCACCTGATCGTGATCGCCGACGAGCACGGCCAGCGCCTTTGTCGGTTCGAGCCGGATGAACTCGACATGTTTCAGCACCGGATCGCTTTTCGAGGTGATGACGAGGCCGGCGCCGCGCGAAATTCCGGATAACATGCGGCTTGCCTCGTTCATCATCGATTCGACGGGATTGCCGCCGCTTTCGGCACGCACCTGGCGGTCGATGCTGGCGCGCTCCTCGGCGGAGAGGTCGCCGACCTGCATGAAGGCATCGACGAAGAAGCGCAGGCCGATCTGGGTCGGCAGCCGGCCGGCGCTGACATGCGGCGAATAGATCAGGCCGAGCTCTTCGAGATCGCTCATCACGTTGCGCACCGAGGCCGGGGACAGCGACATCGGCAGGATACGGGACAGGTTGCGCGAACCGAGCGGCTCGCCGCTTTCCAGATAACCTTCGACGATGCGACGAAAAATTTCCCTGGAGCGCTCGTCCAGCGCAGCTACGGCATCCGAAACCGACGTCGACCTGATGCCCATGAAGCTTTCGAACCCGTGCTGATGATACTTCCCGAAAATATAGTCAAACTAACACCCGTGGCAAAAGGGAATTTGCAAATGAGCGCCGCCAATCGTAGAAGCGGTCAAATAAACCCCAGGAGATAAGAATGCGGCCTTCAGGCAGAAAGATCGACCAGATGCGCAAGGTCTCGTTCGAGCGCAATTTTTCCAAGCATGCGGAAGGCTCCTGCCTGGTGAAGTTCGGCGATACGCATGTGCTCTGCACGGCGAGCCTCGAAGAAAAGACGCCGCCATGGCTGCGCAATACCGGCAAGGGCTGGGTCACGGCCGAATACGGCATGCTGCCGCGGGCGACCGGCGAACGCATGAAGCGCGAGGCCGCCGCCGGCAAGCAGGGCGGCCGCACCCAGGAAATCCAGCGGCTGATCGGCCGGTCGCTGCGCGCCGTCGTCGACCTGCAGGCGCTCGGCGAACGGCAGATCACGCTCGATTGCGATGTCATCCAGGCCGATGGCGGCACGCGGACAGCGTCGATCACCGGCGGCTGGATCGCGCTTTACGACTGCCTGAAATGGATGGAAAGCCGCAACATGATCAAGGTCGACCGGGTCCTGAAGGATCATGTCGCCGCCATCTCCTGCGGCATCTTCGCCAGCCAGCCGGTGATCGATCTCGACTACATCGAGGATTCCTCGGCCGAGACCGATGCGAACTTCGTCATGACCGGCACCGGCGGGATTGTCGAGATCCAGGGCACGGCCGAAGGCACGCCGTTCAGCGAAGGCGAATTCACCTCGCTGATGCAGCTTGCCAGAAACGGCATCGGCGAACTCGTGGCGCTGCAGAAGCAAGCCGTCGAAGGATGAACCCCATGCTGGAAGGCATGTTGGAAACGGCGCTCTATGCGCGGGATCTCGATAAGGCCGAGACGTTTTACGAAGACGTTCTCGGGCTTGAAAAGATCGCCCGCGCCGCCAACCGGCACGTCTTCTTCCGCTGCGGGCCTGGCGTTCTGTTGATCTTCAATCCCGAAGAAACGGTGAAGCCGCCGGCGCCTGAAGCACTGCAGGTACCGCCGCACGGCACGAGCGGCCAGGGCCATGCCTGTTTCCGGGTGTCCGGCCGCAATATCGATGCCATGGCCGAACGGCTGACGGCGGCGGGCGTGGCGATCGAATCCGAAGTGCGCTGGCCGAACGGCGGCCGCTCGATCTATTTCCGCGATCCTGCCGGCAACAGCCTGGAATGCGCGGAGGCTAAAATCTGGGGCATCGAACAGGACATCTGAATGCGCAAGCTTGAAACGAAGACCATCGTCGTCGCCAGCCACAATGCGGGCAAGATTCGCGAGATCCAGGAATTGATCGGGCCGCTCGGCTTCACCGCCAAATCGGCCGCCGAGCTGAATTTCGTCGAACCGGATGAGACGGGCACGAGCTTCGAGGAGAATGCGACGATCAAGGCAATCGCCTCGGCCAATGCCGCCGGCATGCCGGCGCTGTCGGACGATTCCGGGCTGGTGGTCGACGCACTCGGCGGCGATCCCGGTGTCTACACCGCCAATTGGGCGGAGACATCAGACGGCACGCGCGATTTCGACATGGCGATGACCAAGGTGGAAAAGGCGCTGCAGGATGCCGGCGCGACAAAGCCGGAACTGCGCAGGGCGCGTTTCATCAGCGTGCTCTGCCTTGCCTGGCCGGACGGGCATACGGAGCTGTTTCGCGGCGAGGTGGAAGGCAGCGTCGTCTGGCCGCCGCGCGGCACGCAGGGCTTCGGCTACGATCCGGTCTTCCAGCCCGAGGGCTACGACATCACCTTCGGCGAAATGAGCGGCGAGGAAAAACACGGCTGGAACATCGGTAAGCCGCAAGCGCTGTCGCACCGGGCCCGCGCCTTCAAACTCTTTGTCGAAACCTGCCTGGAGGCATAAGGTCAGTCCGTGGACAATTTCGACACGCCAAGCACCTCGCGCGATGCGGCCCTGCTGCCCGATACCGGCGAGCCGGGCTTCGGCGTCTATGTGCATTGGCCCTTCTGCGCGGCGAAGTGTCCCTATTGCGACTTCAACAGCCATGTGCGCCACCAGCCGGTGGATCAGGAGCGCTTTACAGCGGCCTTCCTGAAGGAGATGGCGGCAGTCCGGGCGATCAGCGGCCCGAAGACGGTGACGAGCATCTTCCTGGGGGGCGGCACACCCTCGCTGATGAAGCCGGAAACGGTCTCCGCCATTCTCGACGGCATAGCGCGGCACTGGCATGTGCCTGATGGCATCGAGATCACCATGGAGGCCAACCCTTCGAGCGTCGAGGCCGAACGCTTCCGCGGCTACCGGGCAGCCGGCGTCAATCGCGTCTCGCTCGGCGTGCAGGCGCTGAACGACCGGGATCTGAAATTCCTCGGCCGGCTGCATGATGTCGCCGACGCGCTGAAGGCGATAAGGCTGGCGCGCGACATCTTTCCGCGCATGTCCTTCGATCTGATCTATGCCCGGCCGGAGCAGACGGTCGAGGAGTGGGAAAAGGAGCTGAAGGAGGCGATCTCCTATGCGGTCGACCATCTTTCGCTCTATCAGCTGACCATTGAGGAGGGCACGCCCTTCTACGGCCTGCACAAGGCCGGCAAGCTGATCGTACCGGACGGCGAGCAATCGGCAGTGCTCTACGAGGCGACGCAGGAGATCACCGCGCGCGAGGGCATGCCGGCCTATGAGGTTTCCAATCATGCCCGGCCTGGGGCCGAAAGCCGGCACAACCTGACCTACTGGCGCTACGGCGATTATGCCGGCATCGGCCCAGGCGCCCACGGCCGGCTGACGCGTGGCACCGAGAAGCTCGCAACGGCGACCGAGCGCAAGCCGGAAACCTGGCTCGACATGGTCGAGCGCGACGGGCACGGCATTCTCGACGAGGAGCGGCTCGGCTTCGAGGAACAGTCCGACGAGCTGCTGCTGATGGGGCTGCGGCTGAGAGAAGGCGTCGATCTGGCCCGCTGGCAGCAGCTTTCCGGCCGCGACCTCGACCCGAAACGCGAGGAATTCCTGCTCGAACACAAATTCATCGAGCGGATCGGCAATTCACGCCTGCGCTGCACGCCCTCAGGCATGCTGATTCTCGATTCCGTCGTCGCCGATCTCGCCTGCTGATATCATAAGACGAATGGATTTGCAGCGCGACGGCATCGATGTTGCCGCCGTGCCGGAAGGCAGTCTCAGCCGTGGCTGGTGGCACCGGCCTTGAAGAGGCTGCCGGTCGGTGTCTTCAAAAACATCTCCAGCGGAATATGCTCCTGGTGCAGGAAGCCGGTCGCCGGCAACAGGCCGTCGCGGACCATCTCGATGACAGCGACGACGGAGGCTGACGTCGTCCAGGCGATCGCCGTGCGGCGCGCCCCGGCAATCTCGATCGGGTAATAGGCGCGCACGAATTCCTTGCGGCGCAGGCCGCCATTCTCGGTGCCCTCGGCGGCGACATGGACATAGACGACATCGTCTTCAACCGGCGGCTTGGCATTGGTCAGGATCTCGCCGGCGAGCTTGCGCTTGTCGCGCATCAACAGCTCGTGGAAGAAGAAGTTCATCAGCTCCATATGGCCGGGATACCGCATGGTCTTGTAATCGAGATTGTCGATCTTGCCGAGCATGGTGTCGCACATGGTGCCAAGGCCGCCGGACGTCGTGAAGGCTTCGAGCTTGACGCCGCCGACATAGACGGTCTCATGCCATTCCATCGGCGAGACGAGCTTGCGCACACCGCCCTCGATGACCTCACAGTCGTTCAGATATTCGTTGACGACGCCCTCAGGCGACCAGTTGAAGGCGTAGCCGAGCAGTCCGGTCGGATGCTGCGGCAGAGCGCCGACGCGCATGCGGATCGACCGGCAGCGATCGAAGCCATCGGCCAGGCTTGCGCCGACGATGCCGACGAAACCGGGCGCCAGGCCGCATTGCGGCGCCATCAGGCCGCGCGCCGTCTTCGACAGCTCGATAATGAAATTGGTTGTGGGAACGTCTTCGGTCAGATCGAAATAATGAATACCGGCAAGATGGGCGGCACGCGCCAGCTCAATGTTCAAATGATAGGGCAGGCAGGAGAGCACCGCCTCGACATTCGAGAGCAGTTCGCCGATCACTTGCGGATCGGAGATATCGCCGGTGCGGCACTTGAAGGGGACGTCGCTCAGCGGCAACTGCGCGTCGACCCCGATGACCTCGAAGCCGCCTTCATGCAACAGCGTCGCCGCCAGCCGTCCGACCTTGCCCAGGCCGAGAACGGCGATCTTTTCGAAACTCATTCATTCCTCCCACGCGCCGTTTTGGCGCTTCAGTCTTTGACATGCACGTCATGCGCGGGAGGTATAGAATAAAAAACTTATAAAGGAAAACAGCCGGAATCACTTCCGGCCGTGGATTTTTCGGAAAAACTAGGCGATTATTCGTTGATCAGGCGCTTCAGAAGCTCGACTTCATGCGAAAGCTTGGTGTCTCCCGAAATCAGCTCCTCGATCTTGCGCACGGCATGCAAAACGGTCGTGTGATCGCGCCCGCCGAACCGGCGGCCGATCTCCGGGAAGGAGCGCGGCGTCAGCGTCTTCGACAGATACATGGCGATTTGGCGCGGTTTGACGATGACGCGGGTGCGGCGGTTCGACACCAGTTCCTGGCGCGAGACGTTGTAGTGCCTTGCGACGATGCGCTGGATATCCTCGATGCGCACACGGCGGGGCTCGCCGGAGCCGACCAGATGGGCGAGCAGCTCGTCGACGCGTTCAATCGACAGGTTCGGCTCGAAGGAGCGGCGGAAGACCAACTGGTTGAAAGCGCCTTCGAGTTCGCGGCCGCTGGCCGTGACGTTTCGGGCGACGTGCTGGAGCAGTTCGGCCGGAATTTCGAGCGACGGATCTTCGAGCCGGGCGACAGCAAGGCGACGCTTGAGGATTTCGAGACGCATCTCGTAATCCGGCGCGTCGAATTCGATCGCCACACCGCCCTGCAGGCGCGAGCGAACGCGGGGATCGAGCGACTCCAGCTCCCAGGGCGCACGGTCGGCAGCAACAACGACCTGCTTGGCGCTGTCGAGCAGCATGTTCAGGAGATGGCAGAATTCATGCTGGATCATCTTGCCCTGCAGGAACTGCATGTCGTCGATAATCAGGAGATCGATGTTGCGCAGCGAATCCTTCAGCGTCAGCGCATCATTGTCGCGGATCGCGGTGGCGAAGCGCCACATGAAATATTCGGCAGTCAGATAGACTACGCGCAGAGCCCGCGGGTTCTGCACCGCCGCATTGGCGACCGCCTGCAGCAGGTGGGTCTTGCCGAGACCGACGGTCGAATGGATGAAGAGCGGGTTGAAGCGCACGGCGCCCTGACCGGCTTCCGCGATCGTCTTTGCAGCCGCAAGTGCTACCCGGTTGGAGCTGCCTTCGACGAAGGTGTCGAAGGTAAAGCGGGAGTCAAGTGGCGAACCGAAGAGCGGCGAGCCAAAGCTTGCGGGCCTTGCGGCGGCAACAGCCGAAACCGCCTGCTGGACGGCCTGACCGGCCGGCTGCGCGCTTGTCGGGCGGCGCATCTGCGCGGGGGCGGCTGGTTCCGGCGCGACCGCCTCATCGAGTGCCTTCGTGCCGTGGCGCGTTGCCGTGCGCACCAGGACTTCGATTTTCAGAATTTCCGGATCTTCGGCCTGGAACAGACCGGTGATGAGATCGAGATAACGATTGTTGATCCACGACTTCAGGAAGGTCGTGGGAACCGAAAGGCGAACGACGCTCTTCGATACCGAATGCAGCTTCAGCCTGGCAAACCAGCTGGCATAGACGTCAGGACCGACCTGGGCCTTCAAGCGCGCGCTGACGCGCTCAAACAAAATGCTCTGCTTCATTTCCGCCTTTGCTTCGCCCACTTCGAGGCGAATGGATCCGAACGTCTGCGGTGCCGCATCCCCATTGTCGAGCCCGCCCGTCGTCATCGTATTCATCTGCATAATGCCGCCTTTCAATTCCACCGGGCGGCATCCGCTAAAACAGCCGCCCGATCAATCCCCGCTTTGGCGGGCTGACGGATCCTCATGAGCCGCTCGCCTGCCGGTTCACTCAAAAACACTGGCCCCTCAACGGGACCGACGCAGAACTCCGTTGCAGGGGCCGCATTCATGCGGCAACCTTCATCGGTTTTCCGTGTCAGGCTGGCGGTCGAACCTCGTTTTCGGCCGACCAGCCCGAACGCAATATTGCTTTACCTTCTCCGGCGGCCTCGCCTTAAACGTGTGGCCACTAAAGACACAAAACATCCCCGCTCCGTAACAGCCACGTTACGGCTCAAATCCGTCGAGTGCTTGAAAAAACGGAAGCGCAGGGCTCCGTAACAAAAGGCACAAACTCATCGCCCTGCCGACGTGGCAGTTAAAACCGAGCCTCTGCAGGTGATGTCCGCGCCCTCTGTTGGAAGCCATTTAGGCAGGATCAAACGGCAATATCAACGATGAATTTTAGGCAAAATTAACAAGCGGCCATTGACTCCGCCTGCCCTTTTCGGGCGTCACACTAACGTCAAAAAAGAATCGCAGTTGAATCAAAGAGATTCCCCCGTTCGGGCTATTTTGACACGCATTGAAAGAAAAAAAATAAAATCCTCTTGACTCCCCTGTAGTTCGGGAAGCTTGGGGCAGAGTCGCGCAGCGCAAAAGCATCCTTGCGCAAGCCATTGTTTTCTAACACTTTTTCCTGTCATGGCGCTGACACGAAACAGTCGCGAGATTAACCATGCAGGGGCTGATCGGTTGAATTGAAAAAGCCCGGTAAAATTACCGGGCTAATCATAAAGAAGAAGTCCTTAACGGAAGATTACGCGGTCGTGGTGACCGAAAGAGCCTTCACACGAGCGGCCAGACGCGAGACCTTGCGTGATGCCGTATTCGAATGCAGCACACCCTTGCTGGCGGCGCGGGCAAGCTCGGGCTGAGCCGCCAGGAAAGCTTCCTTCGCCTTGGCGGCGTCACCGGATGCGATGGCCTCTTCGACCTGGCGAACGAAAGTACGAACGCGCGAGCGACGAGCCTTATTGACGTCGGTACGGCGGGCGATCTTGCGGGTCGCTTTTTTCGCCGAAGTTGTATTGGCCATGGATGCCTCTCTCAAGAATTCGAACAAACTCCGCCATTACCGCGGGCCCTGCGGCCACAAAATCCAGCAATACGGGAGCAATCGCGGAAAACCAAACCGGCTTTCCGAACCGTGGGCGGGCATATAACTCTAAAGCCGGCCCACGTCAACGCGGATTTTCAAGCTTTGCCACCAGCAAGCGCCTAAAAGCATTCAACGGTGCGTAAAAGCCGGTTTGCGCTTCTCGACGAAGGCCGCCATGCCTTCTTTCTGGTCGTCCGTGGCAAAGAGGCTGTGGAACAGGCGGCGCTCGAAACGCAATCCCTCCTCCAGCGTCGTCTCGAATGCGCGGTTGACAGCCTCCTTGGCCATCATCACCGAGGGGCGCGACAGTGAAGCGATCTTTTCGGCGGCCGCCAGCGCCTCGTCGAGCAGACGCTCGGGCGCCACCACACGCGAAACGAGTCCCGATCGTTCTGCCTCGACCGCATCCATCATGCGGCCGGTGAGAATAAGATCCATCGCCTTCGCCTTGCCGACGGCGCGCGTCAGCCGCTGCGAGCCGCCCATGCCGGGAATGACGCCGAGGGTGATTTCCGGCTGGCCGAACTTCGCCGTCTCCGAGGCGATGATGAAATCGCACATCATGGCGAGCTCGCAGCCGCCGCCGAGCGCAAAACCGTTGACGGCAGCGATCACCGGCTTGCGTGCCTTGGCGACCTCATCCCAGCCGCTGATGAAATCACTCTTATAGATATCGGCGAACTGGAGCGACTGCATCTCCTTGATATCGGCGCCGGCAGCAAAGGCGCGCTCGGAACCGGTCAGCACGATCGCCCCGACCGCCTCGTCGGCGTGGAAGGCGGCATAGGCTTCTTTCAGTTCCTTCAGGACGGTGGAGTTCAGCGCGTTCAGCGCCTGCGGGCGGTTCAGCGTGACGAGGCCGACATTGCCTCGGGTTTCGACGATCAGGGTTTCATACGCCATGCTGTTCTCCCGGTTTCTCACTCTTAACTTCTGGCAGGCTTATTTCTGGCAGGTGGCGCAATAGAAGGTGGAGCGACCCGCCTGGACGATGCGGGCGACCGTACCGCCGCAGCCGGGCGTGCGGCAAGCCTGACTTCCGCGATCATAAGCGGAGAAGGAATGCTGGAAATAGCCGAGCGATCCGTCGGTCTGGATGTGGTCGCGCAGCGATGATCCGCCGGCGGCGATCGCATCGGCGATGACGTCGCGGATCGAGGCGACGAGCAGGTCGAGCTGCGCCTTCGGCCGGCCAGTCGCCGTCACCAGCGTACCGGCGGCGCGGATCGGCGAAAGATGCGAGCGCCACAGCGCCTCGCACACATATATATTGCCGAGACCGGCAATGTTCTTCTGGTCAAGCAGCGCACTCTTCAGCGGCTGCGCCTTGTCCCGAAAGCGTTCGGCCAGATAGGCGGCGCTGAGCTCGTTTCCCGTCGGCTCCGGGCCGAGATCGCGGAAGAAGGGATGGGCGGCGAGATCGGCGCGTCCCGCCATATCCATAAAGCCGAAACGGCGCGGATCGTTATAGACGACGCGGCGTGGGCCGCTGGCCGCTTGTAGATGGAAGACGACGTGATCGTGCTTCTCGTCCTTCGAGCGGGCACGGTGGAATTCGCCGGGCATGCCGGAGGCGGCGCCCTCCTCGATGCGGCCCTCCTCGATGCGGAAGGAACCGGACATGCCGAGATGCGAAATCAGCGTGTTGCCGTCGTCGAGATCGACCAGCAGATATTTGGCGCGGCGGCCAAGACCGACGATGGTGCGGCCGGAAACCCTGTCTGCGAAAGCGTCGGGAAAGGGAAAGCGCAGATCGCCGCGGCGCAGCTCCAGCCTGGTGACGCGCGTGCCCTCCATCGCCGGCGTCAGACCGCGTTTCACCGTTTCGACTTCTGGCAATTCCGGCATCTTAACCCATCTATCTCTAACGTGTTTCAACCGACGACGATGTGCGCTATAGCGCCAGTGTGCCGCGGAACACGCGGCCCTTAGATAACGTCGCGCGCGGTCTTTCGCTATGGCCGTCGCGCCCGAATCTTCAGGAACGGAGCAGTCTGATGTCAGAAAGCCGCACTTCCGCCGATGGCGGTATGGAGACCTCCTACGGCTTCCGCGAGGTGCCTGATGGGCAGAAGCAGGGCCTGGTCAACCAGGTGTTCCACAAGGTCGCCAAGCGCTACGACATCATGAACGACGTCATGTCGATGGGCATGCACCGCGCCTGGAAGGACGCGATGATTTCGGCGCTGAACCCGCGCAAGGAGCCGGGCTACAAGGTGCTCGACGTGGCCGGCGGCACCGGCGACATCGCCTTCCGCATCGTCGAGGCGTCAGGCAGAGAGGCGCATGCCACGGTGCTTGACATCAACGGTTCGATGCTCGGCGTCGGCGCCGAGCGGGCCGAAAAGAAGAAGCTTTCCGGCAATCTCACCTTTGTCGAGGCGAATGCCGAGAAACTGCCTTTCGAGGCAGGCAGCTTCGACGCCTATACGATCGCCTTCGGCATCCGCAACGTGCCGAGGATCGATGCGGCGCTGTCTGAGGCCCATCGCGTCTTGAAGCGCGGCGGGCGGCTGCTGGTGCTGGAATTTTCCGAAGTCGATATGCCGATTCTCGACAAGATCTACGATGCCTGGTCGTTCAATGCCATTCCGCAGTTCGGCAAGGCGATCACCGGCGATGCCGAACCCTACCAATATCTGGTGGAATCGATCCGCAAGTTCCCGAACCAGGAGAATTTCGCGGCAATGATCCGCCAGGCCGGCTTTTCGCGCGTCACCTTTACCAATTATACCGGCGGCATTGCCGCACTCCATTCCGGCTGGAAGCTCTGACGCATGACGCCGAAAAGTGTAGAGCGGTTTTCGAATAGCGTCGCGCGAGAATCAAACAGAACATGAGTACTTTCGGCGCATATTTCCGCCTTTGGCGCGTCGGTTGGGTGCTCGTGCGTGAGGGTGTCGTGTCAGCCCTTCCTTCCGAAGGGCTGCCGCCGCCGGTCGCGCTCGCCAAATCCTTCGTCACGATTTTCGAGCGAAGCAAGGCGCGGCATCAGAAGCGCAGCGACCGGTTGGCCCAGGCTGTCGAGCGGCTCGGTCCCTCCTATGTGAAGATCGGGCAGTTCCTGGCAACGCGGCCGGATGTCGTCGGCGTCGAATTCGCCAACGACCTGTCGCAGCTTCAGGACCGGATGGCCTTCTTTCCCTCGGCGGCGGCCAAGGCCAATATCGAAGGCTCGCTGGGGCGGCCGATCGGCGAACTTTATGCGAGCTTCGGCGATCCGATCGCTGCCGCCTCGATCGCGCAGGTGCATCCGGCCGAGGTCGAGAGTGCCGAGGGCCGGAAGAAGGTCGCCGTCAAGATCGTGCGGCCCGGCGTGCGCCAGCGCTTTGCCCATGACATCGAGGCGATGTATCTCGTTGCCCATATGCAGGAGCGTTTCCTGCCGTCCAGCCGGCGGCTGCGGCCGGTCGAGGTGACGAAGACGCTGGAGCAGACGACGAAGGTGGAGATGGATCTTCGCCTGGAGGCGGCGGCTCTTTCCGAGATCGCCGAGAATACCGAACGGGATCCCGGCTTCCGCGTGCCGAAGGTCGACTGGGAGCGCACCGGGCGCGACGTCATCACCATGGAGTGGATCGACGGCACGCGGATGTCCGATGTCGAGGGCCTGCGCGCGGCGGGCCACGACCTCAACCTGCTTGCCGATACGCTGATCCAGTCGTTCCTGCGCCACACGCTGCGCGACGGCTTCTTCCATGCCGACATGCATCCGGGCAATCTCTTCGTCGATGCGGGCGGCATGATCGTCGCCGTCGACATGGGCATCGTCGGGCGGCTGGGCAAGAAGGAGCGGCGGTTCCTCGCCGAAATCCTCTATGGCTTCATCACCCGCGACTATATCCGGGTTGCCGAGGTGCATTTCGAGGCCGGCTATGTGCCGGGCCACCACAATGTCGAGAGCTTCGCCCAGGCGATCCGGGCAATCGGCGAGCCGATCCATGGACAGCCGGCCGAGACGATTTCGATGGGCAAGCTGCTGACGCTGCTGTTCGAAGTGACCGAACTCTTCGACATGGCGACGCGACCGGAACTGGTGATGCTGCAGAAGACCATGGTCGTGGTCGAGGGCGTGTCGCGCATGCTCAATCCGCGCTTCAACATGTGGAAGGCCTCCGAGCCTGTCGTCGGCGACTGGATCCGCACCAATCTCGGACCGAAACGGATCGCCACCGATCTCAAGGACGGGCTGAAGGCGGCGGTCAAGCTCGCCGAAGCCGTGCCGGAAATCGCGGCAAAAACCGAAAAATTCCACCACCAGCTGCTGCATATGAGCGAGCACGGCTTACGTTTCGACGCTGAGACGGCGGAAGCGATCGGCAAGGCCGAAGCGCGGCACAACCGCTCGGCCAAAATCGCCTTATGGGTCATCGCCTTGACGCTTCTCTACATTGCCTGGATGCTGAGCTGACCGCCTGCCAAAAACATGCTGTGTTCGGCATTTGGGATATCCCATGTGACGGATGGCTCGCTTAGTCTCGCGTTCCGAGCATGATGCCGAAAAATGTGAGCGGTTTTCGGGCGACATCATGCTCTGAATCCTGTTTTAGGGAGATAGGCACATGAAGCACGAACGCCCTGGCATCGAACTTTCCGGACGGCCGCTCGGTTTTGCCGAGATGGTGACGATCGGGGCGGGCAAGGCTGCGATTTCGGCTTCGGCGACGGGCATGGCCCGCATCGCGATCGCCCGCGAGGTCGTCGAGGACGCGATCGCCTCCGGCATGCCCGTCTACGGCTCGACGACAGGCGTCGGCGCCATGAAGGATGTGGAGTGGTCGGCCGACGAACTCGACACTTTCAATCTCGGCCTGGTGCGTGCCCATCATTTCGGCACCGGCACCCCCTTTTCCTGCAATGTCGTGCGCAATGCCATGGCGATCCGTATCAACACGGCGCTGACCGGCCAGGTCGGCTGCACGCCGGAGCTGATCCAGGCCTATATGACGATGCTCGAGGCCGATCTGATCCCGGTCGTGCGCCGCACCGGCTCGATCGGCTGTGCCGATATCGGTCTGATGGGACAGATCGGCGCGGTGCTGACGGGGGTCGGCGAAGCGATCTATCGCGGCAACCGGATGCAGGCGGCCGAGGCTTTCCGGGCGGCCGGGCTGGAACCGGTGCGGATGGCGCCGCGCGACAGCCTTGCCTCGCTCAGCATCAATGCGGTGAGCTTTGCCTCGGCAGCGGAAACGACACGCAATGCTGCGGCCTCGATCCGCATCCTGCTGGCGACGGCGATGATGGCCGCTGGCGCGCTCGGCGCTTCCCGCGATCCGTGGAAGGCGGTCAGGCATGTCGGAACGGCGCGCGAGGCGCTGATCGGCGCCTGGCTCTGCAATGCCTCCGACGAATGGAACTGGCCCGTCGCAACACATGTGCAGGATCCGCTCAGCCTGCGCATGATCGCGCAGGTGTTCGGCGCGGTGATCGAGAACCTCTTATCGACCGGCCATAAGATCCTTGCCGCCACCGGCCGCTCGGACGACAATCCCGTCGTCGTCGAAGGCCGGGTGATGACGTCCGGGGGTTCGCTTCCGCTCGATGTGACGATCCTGCTCGAATCGGCAGCACTCTGCATGGCGCATGCGGCGCGCAACGCCTTCAACCGCTGCGTCATTCTCGGCAACGGCCAACGGCGCGACCTGCCGGTCAACCTCGTGCCGCCGGGGCGGATCGCCACCGGTTTCGGGCCGATCATCAAACTTGCCGGCGAGATTTTCTCGCGCGTGCTGTCGATGTCCAATCCCGTGTCGGCCCAGTCGCTGGTCGTCGCAGCCGGGCTGGAGGACGAGGCAGCCTTCCTGCCGCTCGTCATCGAGCGCTTCGAACGGCAGATGCAAGCACTGAAGCGCCTTGCGGCGCTCGAGGCGCTGCTGTCTGCCCAGGCGATCGACATTCTCGGCGACGAACCGAAGGGCGTCGCGGGCATGCTCTACGATGTCGTGCGCAAACATGCGGATTTCTATATCGTCGACCGGCCGCTTTCGGCCGAGGTGGAGGCGATCGAGGAGGAACTTGGTTCGGACGACTTCGTTACGAAGCTGACCGAGCAGGTTCCGATCGCCTCCTTCGACGATTTCTTCGCCCTCGGCTCGCTGGAGCGCATCGAGGAACGGCTAACCCGTCACGAGCCGGCAACGGTCTGATTTCCAGTTACGGAGAAAGCGGCATGGACTTCGATCTCGTTTTGCAGGGCACGGTGGTGCTGCCGGACCGCATTCTCGACGAGGGTTATGTCGCCGTTCGCGACGGCAAAATCGCCGAAGTCGGCCTTGGCGTGCCGCCTGCGGGCCGCGAACGGCATCTGCTCGGAAAAGCGCTGATCCTGCCCAGTGCGATCGACGCGCAGGTGCATTCGCTTTCCCAAAAAGACCAGGAGGATTTCCTGTGGTCGACACGATCGGCAGCGGCCGGCGGCGTGACTGTCATTGTCGACATGCCCTATGACGAGGGCAATCTCGTCTGCTCGGCGGCGGCGGTGAAGCGGAAGATCGATCATGCCGGCCCGCAGGCGCGCGTCGATTTCGCGCTTTACGGCACCGTCGATCCGGAAGAAGGCCCGGCGCGGATCCGTGAGATGGTGGAGGCAGGCGTCGCGGCCTTCAAGTTTTCGACCTTCGGCACCGATCCCAAGCGCTTTCCGCGCATTCCGCCAGCCCTGCTCGATGCCTGCTTTGCGGCGATCGCGCCGACCGGGCTGACGGCGGGCGTGCACAATGAAGACGATGAGGCGGTGCGCACCTATATGGAGCAGGTGAAGGCGAGCGGCATCTCTGATTGGCGGGCGCACGGCCTGTCACGGCCGCCGATCACCGAGCTGCTGGCGATGCACACGATCTTCGAGACCGGCGCCAATACCGGCTGCCCGGCGCATGTGGTGCACTGCTCGCTCGGGCGCGGTTACGATATCGCGCGTGCCTATCGCCGCGACGGCTTTGCGGCGACTGTGGAATGCTGCATTCACTACCTGACGCTCGACGAGGAAAACGACGTGAAACGCCTCGGCGGCAAGGCGAAGATCAATCCGCCCGTGCGGCCGCGCGCCGAGGTGGAGACGCTCTGGCGGAAGGTGGCCGAGGGCGATGTCTGGCTGGTCTCGACCGATCACGTCAGCTGGTCGGAAAACCGCAAGACCAATCCCGACATGCTCGCCAACGCCTCCGGCGTTCCCGGTCTCGAGGTGATGGTGCCGCTTTTCGTCAAAGGTGCCGTCGAACGCGGCATTCCGCTGACATGGGCCGCCAGGCTGATGGCGGAGAACCCGGCGAAGCATTTCCGGCTCGACCATATCAAGGGCGCGCTGACACCGGGCAAGGACGCCGATATCGTCGTGCTCGAGCCGCGCGACAGCGTCTATGATGCCGCCACGAGCGGCAACAATGTCGTCGGCTGGAGCCCCTATAACGGCATCCGCCTGCCCTGGACCGTTTCCGCCACCTACCTCAGAGGCGAAAAGATCGCCGAGGGCGCGAAGGTGCTGGCTGAGCCCGGCACCGGCCGGTTCGTGCGGCCGCTGCCGCGCCAGGCCATTGCGGGAATTGAAACATGAGCCGCAATCTACCCGTCAATGCCAGCCGGATCGCTGACGATATCGATACGCTGGCCGGGATCACCGAGCCGGGGCATCCCTGGACGCGACGGGCCTTCTCGCCGCTCTTTCTCGACGGCCGAGCCTATATCGAAGCGCGGATGAAGGCGGCGGGGCTGGAAACGCGGATCGATGCCGCCGGCAATCTGATCGGCCGCCGGACAGGCCGGAAACCATGGCTCGGCACGATAATGGTCGGCTCGCATTCCGACACGGTGCCCGACGGCGGCCGCTTCGACGGCATCGCCGGCGTGATTGCGGCGCTGGAGGTAGCGCGGGCTCTTGTTGACCAGAATATCGAGCTCGATCACGATCTCGAAATCGTCGATTTCCTTGCCGAGGAGGTGAGCATCTTCGGCGTCTCCTGCATCGGCAGCCGCGGCATGACCGGCCAGTTGCCGGAGGCCTGGCTTTCGCGCGTTAGCGACGGGCGCGATCTGGCCGAAGGCATCGCCCAGGTCGGTGGCAGACCCGATGTGCTGATGCAGCAGAACAGGCCCGATATAGCGGGCTTTCTCGAACTCCATATCGAACAAGGCCCGGTGCTCGAAGCCGAAAAGGAGGATATCGGCATCGTCACCGCGATATCGGGCATCACCCGTATCGAGATCACCGTCGAAGGGCGAGCCGATCATGCCGGCACGACGCCGATGGACCGGCGGGCGGATGCGCTGGTGGCGGCGTCACAGCTGGTGCTCGACATCCGCAATGCCGCCGCCGAACTTGCCAAATCGCCGGGGCATTTCGCGGCAACGGTCGGGGAATTCAGGATCGAGCCGAATGCCGCCAATGTCGTGCCGTCGAAGGTGGTGCTGCTGATCGATGGCCGGGCCGAAATCCGCGCCGACATGGAGGCATTCTGCCGCTGGCTCGAAGGCAACGTCGAAAAGCTGGCAGGCGCCTATGGCGTGACGATCAAGACGCCGAACCGGGTTTCCGACAATCAGCCAACACCTGGCGATGCCGGGCTGCTATCGACCTTGGAGGCTGCCTGCGAACGTGTCGGCGCAAAACATCGGCGCATGGCCTCCGGTGCGGGACACGATACGGCCTGGATCGCCAAGGTGGCGCCGGCGGCGATGATCTTCGTGCCCTGCCGGGACGGCCGCAGCCATTCGGCCGACGAGTGGGCGGAGAATGACGATATCACGCTCGGCGCCGCCGTGCTTATCGAGGCGGTGCGCGAGATGGACACGAGCTTGAATCAGGAGAGGACCGATGGGACGCATACTCGTTGAGAAGGACGTGGAAGCTGCCGTCAAGGGTGGCTCCGTTTATGCCGCCGGCGGCGGAGGCTGGGCCGATCACGGGCGGATGCTCGGGCTTGCCGCCGTCAATGTCGGCAAGCCGGAGCTGGTCTCGATCGACGAGCTGAAGGACGAGGACTGGATCGCGACTGCGGCCGCGATCGGCGCGCCGGCCTCCACCACCCCCTGGGAAATGCAGGGCATCGATTATGTGAAGGCGGTGCAACTGCTGCAGGAGGCGCTCGGCGAAAAGCTTTCCGGGCTGATCATCGGCCAGAACGGCAAATCCTCGACGCTGAACGGCTGGCTGCCGTCGGCAATCCTCGGCACCAAGGTGGTCGACGCGGTCGGCGATATCCGCGCGCATCCGACGGGCGACATGGGCTCGATCGGCATGGCCGGCTCGCCCGAGCCGATGATCCAGACCGCCGTCGGCGGCAATCGCGCCGAGAACCGTTACATCGAACTGGTGGTGAAGGGGGCGACGGCGAAGATCTCGCCGGTGCTGCGCGCCGCCGCCGATCAATCCGGCGGCTTCATCGCCAGCTGCCGCAATCCTCTCCGAGCCTCCTATGTCCGCAGCCATGCGGCGCTCGGCGGCATCTCGATGGCGCTTGCGCTCGGCGAGGCGATCATCGCGGTGGAGAAGCGCGGCGGATCTGCCGTCATCGATGCGATCTGCAAGACGACGGGTGGGCATATCCTTGCCGGAGGCGTCATCACTCGCAAGGACGTCGTCTACACCAAGGAAGCCTTCGACATCGGCACGGTCACCGTCGGCACGGGCGAAAAGTCGGTGACGCTGCATGTGATGAACGAATACATGGCGGTGGACAATGCCGATGGCAAAAGGCTTGCCACCTTCCCCGCCGTCATCACCACGCTTTCACCGGAGGGCGAGCCGCTCAGCGTCGGCCAGCTTCAGGAGGGCATGCATGTTTTCATCCTGCATGTGCCGATGGAGATCATTCCGCTTTCGGCTAGCGTGCTCGATCCGACTGTCTATCCCGTCGTCGAAAAGGCGATGGGGATCGAGATCGCACGTTATGCACTGGCGACGAAGGCCTGAGCCATGGCGCGCGATCCCGGTCTCGAAGAACTGATGCGTGAGGAACTCGGCGATCGGCCGGGCCTTGCCGAAAAATCCATGTTCGGCGGCTGGGCCTTCATGCTGAACGGCAATCTTCTCTGCTGCGCGCGCCATGACGGCATGCTGATCCGTCTCGGCAAGGGCAATGATGGCTGGGCCCTGGCGCTGCCGGGCGTGATCCAGATGCTGTCTGGCGAACGTGTCATGCATGGCTGGGTGCGAGGCGGTGCCGAGGTTTACGGCGACGATGCTCTGAGACGGCGTCTGCTCGATGCGGCGCTCGCCTATGTGGAATCGCTGCCGAGCAAATAGCAAACGATGCCATTCCCCCTTCTCCCCAGCGGGGAGAAGATGTCCGAAGGACAGATGAGGGGGTGAGCGGCAAGGCCGCGAGTGCACTGAGCGCAAGCGAAGGGCAACATATAGATCCTGCCGTGCAGCCCCCTCATCCGACCCTTCGGGCCACCTTCTCCCCGAGGGGAGAAGGGAAAAACAGAGAACCAAACGAGGAACCCACGATGCCGAAGGCCAATCCACGTCATCCGAAATTTCCGATTCCCGGCGGGCCGGAACTGCGCGCCAAGGGCTGGCGGCAGGAGGCGCTGCTGCGGCTGCTCGAAAACGTGCTCTCCGTCGGCGAGGATCCCGACAACCTGATCGTCTATGCCGCGCTCGGCAAGGCCGCCCGCAACTGGGCGGCGCACAGAGGCATCGTCAAGGCGCTGACCGAGATGGAAGAGGACCAGACGCTGCTCATCCAGTCCGGCAAGCCGATCGGGCTCGTTCGAACGCATGCCAAGGCGCCGCTCGTCATCATGGCGAACTGCAATATCGTCGGGCAATGGGCAAAAGCCGAAGTGTTCTACGAGCTGCAGCGCAAGGGACTGATCTGCTGGGGCGGGCTGACGGCCGGCGCCTGGCAATATATCGGCAGCCAGGGCGTCATCCAGGGTACGTATGAGATCTTCATGCGCATCGCCGAGCGGCGCTTCGGCGGCGATCTCCTCGGCCGGTTCGTGCTGACGGCCGGCCTCGGCGGCATGGGTGGGGCGCAGCCGCTCGCCGGCCGCATGGCAGGCGCTGCGATCCTGTGCGTCGACATCGATCCGGAGCGAGCCCGCAAGCGCCAGCAGATCGGTTATCTCCAGGAAATCGCACCCGATCTCGATACCGCCCTTCAGATGATCGATGCGGCGGTGAAGGACAAGCGGCCGCTTTCCGTCGGCCTCGTCGGCAATGCGGCGGAGGTTTATCCGGAGATCGCCCGGCGCGGCATCGTGCCTGATATCGTCACCGACCAGACCTCGGCGCATGACCTCGTCTATGGCTATGTGCCGAAGGGCATGAACCTCGATCAGGTCAAGGGCCTGCGTGACGACGGCCAGGGCCAGTTGATGGCGGCAAGCCGGGCCTCGATCGTCGAGCATGTGACGGCGATGCTGGAGTTCCAGAAGCGCGGCTCGGAAGTCTTCGACAACGGCAACCTGATCCGCACCCAGGCCAAAGAGGGCGGCGTTGCCAATGCCTTCGATATTCCGATCTTCACCGAAGCCTATCTCAGGCCGCTGTTTGCCCGGGCGATCGGTCCGTTCCGCTGGATGGCTCTGTCAGGCGAGGAGAGCGATATTGCCCGCATCGACGACCTGCTGCTCGAGATGTTTCCCGACAACAAGATCATTACCAATTGGATCCGGCTGGCGCGTGAACATGTGCCCTTCGAAGGGCTGCCGGCCCGCATCGCCTGGCTCGGCCATGGCGAACGCACGGCACTCGCCCGCCGCGTCAATGCGCTAGTTGCGAGCGGCGAACTCAAAGGCCCGGTCGCCTTCTCCCGCGACCATCTCGATGCCGGCGCCATGGCGCATCCGAATATCATGACCGAGCGGATGAAGGACGGCTCCGACGCGATCGCCGACTGGCCGCTGATCGATGCGATGATGCTCTGCTCGTCGATGGCCGATCTCGTCGTCGTCCATTCCGGCGGCGGCGGCTATGCCGGCTACATGACGAGCTGCGGCGTCACCGTCGTCGCCGACGGCACGGACGCCGCTGACGAGCGGCTCGACCATGCGCTGACCAACGATACGGCGCTTGGCGTCATGCGTTACGCCGATGCCGGTTATGAGGAGGCGCTGGACGAAGTGGCGAAGAAGGACGTGCCGTATATCCGACTTGGTTGAAATGGATCGTGAGTTGATATATATCATTGTCATATCCCATTGAGGATCGTGACATGGAAACAGCAAAAATCTTCTGGTCAGGGCGTTCCCAAGCCGTCCGATTGCCAAAGGAATTCCGCTTCGATGGCGATAGCGTTGCCATTCGCCGCCAGGGCCGTGCAATCATTCTTGAGCCGATTTCCGGTGATTGGGAATGGCTTGCAGACGTGACCGGTCCGGTTGATCCCGACTTTGCGACCGCGGCGGAAGAGCAACCTGCTGGGCAGGAGCGACCCGAACTCGACTTCTTCAAATGAAGTATCTGCTCGATGCAAATGCCGTCATTGCCCTGATGAAGGGCAATGAGCGCTTCGTCGCCGAGCTGCGCAAACACAGACCGCAAGATTTCGGAGTCCCGGCAATCGTCGCGCATGAACTCTTCTACGGCGCTTACAAAAGCCTCCGCACCGATGAGAACCTGGCGCGGATCGACGCGTTGCAATTCAACATCCTGGAGTTCGACCGAGACGACGCGCGCAAGGCGGGGGAAATCCGCGCGGCGCTGCAGGCATCGGGAACGCCGATCGGACCTTATGACGTCCTGATTGCCGGGCAGGCCTCTGCCCGCGGCCTCATCCTGATCACCCGCAATCTGCGAGAGTTCGAACGCGCGGCGGATTTACAAACCGAGAATTGGGAAGGTTAGCTTCGATCCGGTCGTCGGGGCAGCGCGTCAGGCGATCAGATTGGAGACTTCGATGAGATTGCCGTCGGGGTCCCTGAAATAAACCGAGCGCAAACGCCCGGTCGCACCGGTGCGTTCGACCGGGCCTTCTTCGATTGTAACGCCCGCGGCCTCTAGATCAGCGATGACGTCGGCAAGCGGCGTCTCGGCGATGAAGCAGAGGTCGCCGGAGCCGGGCGTGGGATGTTTCGCCTTGGGATCGAATTCGTGGCCGGTCTGGTGCAGGTTGATCTTCTGGCGGCCGAATTTCAGCGCCTTGCGACCTTCCGCGAAGGTTTCGACCGACATGCCGAGGATGCGGGAATAGAAATCGCAGGTGATGGCGATATCGTCGACGGTCAGCACGAGATGGTCGAGGCGGTCTATGCGGATCATGCTTTTCTCCTCGCGAATTGCTGGGCAAAACAGGCGGAAGCGAAGGCCAGCGCCAGCATGGCAAGGGTGAAGATAACCACGGCCGCCCAGCCTTCAACCGCGAAGAACCAGCCGCCCGCCGAACCCATGAGGCTGGAGCCGACATAATAGGCGAGCATATAGAGCGACGAGGCGTGGCCCTTGGTGCCATGCGCCAGCTTGCCGACAAGGCCGCTGGCGATGGAATGGCTCATGAAGAAGCCGGTCGTCAGCACTGTTATACCGAGGATGATGGCCGGGAGAGAGGCTGCAAGCGTCAGCGCGCTGCCGGCCGCGGTGAGCGCCAGACCGAAGAGAAGCACGGAAAAGTGCCCGATCCGGTCTCCTAGCAGGCCGCCGATCGAAGAGGCGCCGATGCCGAAGAGATAGACGGTGAAGATCAGCCCGAGTTCGGTCTGGTTGAGGTCGTAAGGCGGCGCCACCAGGCGGAAACCGGCATAGTTATAGATCGTCACGAAGGAGCCCATCGCCAGGAAGGCGATAGCGAAGAGTAAGGGCAGCGCCGGATTTTTGAGATGGCCGAGCCAGGCCCTGAGATGAAAGCGCGGATCGAAGCCCGGCCGGCGGATGAAATTGCGTGACGGCGGCAAGAGGGCGATGAAGCCGATCGCGGCGGCAAGGCCGATGGCGCCGATGAGAAAAAGCGCCGGACGCCAGGTGAGATATTCGGCGAAGACACCGGTCAGCACACGGCCGGACATGCCGCCGAAGGCCGTGCCGCCGACATAAAAGCCCATGGTGGCGCCAAGACCGCGCGGATCGATTTCCTCGGCGAGATAGGCCATGGCGACAGCAGGCACGCCGCCGAGGACGAGGCCTTGGAGAGCGCGGATGACGAGCAGCAGATGCCAGTTCGGGGCAAAGGCGGTGGCAATGGTCAGCAACGCCGCCCCAACCAGAGATATCGACATCAGGCTGCGGCGGCCAAGACCTTCCGAAACCGCGGCGGCACAGACGATCGCGACCGCCAGGAAGCCGGTGGAGAGTGAGAGCGACAGCGAGCTTTCGGCCGGACTGACGGAGAATTGCTGCGAGAAGATCGGCAGCAGCGGCTGCACGCAATAGAGCAGCGAGAAGGTGGAGAAGCCGGACAGGAAGAGCGCCAGGCTGGCGCGGCGATAGGCGCCGGTGCCACGGGTCAGGTAGTGTTTTTGCCCTGGGATCGCGCTTGTCTCGGCGGTCTTCACGGCATGCGCTGACGTCGGCATATCTTCATCCTTCCGACCTTCGATCTAGTCAACGCCACTCCATTTGTCCAATATATGACACTGACGATTCCGATAGGTTTTGGAGATGGCGATGGAGTTGCGGCATTTGAGATATTTTCTCGCGGTGGCGGAAGAAGGCAATTTCACCCGTGCCGCCGGCAAGCTCGGCATCGGGCAACCGCCGCTCAGCCAGCAGATCCGCGATCTGGAGAGTGAAGTGGGTGCGGCGCTGTTTCACCGCGTGCCGCACGGCGCCGAATTGACGGCAGCGGGTACGGCCTTCCTCGGCGAGGCAAAGGCTTCGCTGGCGGCCGCGGAAAAGGCGAAGCTTGCTGCGCAAAGCGCCAATCGCGGCGAGACCGGCCGTCTGTCGCTCGGTTTCACCGCTTCCTCCGCCTTCAATCCCGTCGTCAGCACGACGATCCGGCGCTTTCGCGCATACTGGCCGGAGGTGCAGCTGTCGCTGACGGAAATGAATACGCTGGCGCTGATGCAGAAGCTCGAACGCGGAGAGCTCGACGCCACCTTCATGCGCCCCAGCCTTGACGATCCCGCCGGTATTCGGCTGCGGCGGCTGCCGGATGAGCCGATGGTGATTGCCCTGCCCGCCAGCCATCCGCTGGCAAAACATCGCAGCCTGCCGCTTGCGGCGCTGGCGGACGAACCCTTCATCCTCTTTCCCCGGCTCGTCGGCTTGAGCCTCTACGACGATGTCGTGCTCGCCTGCCGCAAGGCGGGATTCGAGCTGACCGTGGCGCAGGAGGCGCCGCAGATTTCCTCCGTCGTCAATCTGGTGGCGGCCGATCTTGGCGTCTCGATCGTGCCGGCTTCGATTTCGCAGATCAAGCTCGAAGGCGTGGCCTACCGGCCGATCGAAGGGCCGCCGGCCGTGGCGCGCCTGGCGCTGGCAGTCCTGAAAACACACCGCTCGCCGGTCACCGAGAACCTGATCAGCCTCCTGAGTACATGAGTTAACCCGCTGGATCCCAATAGGGCGGATCGCCGAAGCTCTTCTTCAGATGATCGGCGATGGCGCGAAGCTTGGCGGAGGGATTTCGGCCTTCGGGATGGGCCATGTAGATGAATTCGGCCTCCGGCCTATGGCCGACGTCGATTTCGGCAAGCCGGCCCTCGCGGATGGCCGGGCCGGCGATGAAGGCAGGCAGCAGCGCGATACCGAGACCGGCAATCGCGGCGTCGCGGAGCATATCGCCATTGTTGATGCCGAGCGCCAGTTTCGCGCGGACGACGATCGCACCGTCCGGCGTCTGGAAGCGCCAGTCGGCAACGCCGCGATTGGTGTAGAAGATGCCGCGGTGGCTGTTGAGATCGGAAAGCGACGACGGCATTCCCTGGCAAGCGAGATAATCCGGCGAGGCGCAGAGAAGGCGGCGGCTATGCGCGAGCTTCCAGGCGACCAGCCGGCTATCGGCGATCGGACCATTGCGGATGATGGCATCATAACCGTCCGAGGCGGCATCGACGCGTCGGTCATCGATATCGAGGGTCAGTTCGATCTCGGGATGCTCGGCTAGAAAGGGATAGAGCGCCGGGCCGAGATGCATGCGGCCGAAGGTGACGGGAGCGGCGATGCGGATCGGGCCGGACAGCGTTCCGCGCCGCTCGGCCATATCGGCCGCGGCCTCCTCGATCTCGCGCACGATGCGCGCGGCGCGCTCCAGGAAGACCGTGCCATCCTCCGTCAAAGTGAGCCTGCGCGTCGTTCGGTGCAGCAGCATGCCGCCGAGCGAATTCTCCAGTTCCGCCAGCCTTTCGCTGACGACGGATTTCGACAGCCGCAGGCGCCGGGCCGCTTCACTGACCGAGCCCGCCTCGACCACGGCGACGAACGCCGCAATGCCTTCGATCCTGATCATCGTTCGGATTTTCCGAATTCGAGTTCCCCGATCTGGAGACTAATCCGAACGAAAGGAAAATGCCATCTTCCCTTCATCGAAAGGGGCGGCAGGGGCCGCCTCACCTCAAAACACCAGGAGATGGAACCTTGAACCGCTTGAATAACAAGGTCGCGATCGTCACCGGCGCAAGCTCCGGCATCGGCCGCGCCACGGCAAAGCTCTTTGCCGCCGAAGGCGCCAAGGTCGTCGTCGGCGCCCGCCGCCAGGGCGAACTCGACCGCCTCGTCGCGGAGATCAAGGCAGAGGGCGGCGAGGCCATCGCCATTGCCGGCGACGTGCGCTCGGAAGACTATCACAAGGCGCTGGTCGCCGCCGCCGTGACGAATTACGGCAAGCTCGACATCGCCTTCAACAATGCCGGCACGCTTGGCGAAGCCGGTGCGAGCACCGCTGTTTCGGAAGCAGGCTTCAGCGAGGCGCTGGCGATCAATCTGACGGCCTCCTTCCTCGCCGCCAAGCACCAGATCGGCGCAATGGTGAAAAATGGCGGCGGTTCGGTGATCTTCACCTCGACCTTCGTCGGCTACAGCTTCGCCTTTCCGGGTGTCGCCGCCTATGCCGCCAGCAAATCCGGCCTGATCGGCCTGACGCAGGCGCTTGCCGCCGAATTCGGCCAGCAGGGCGTGCGCGTCAATGCCATCCTGCCGGGTGCTGTTGACACCGACATGTATCGGGACATGAACGACACGCCTGAGAAGCAGGCCTTCGTCACCAATCTGCATGCGCTGAAGCGTGTCGCAACACCCGAAGAACTCGCCCGCTCGGTCCTCTACCTCGCCTCCGACGATGCGAGCTTCGTCACCGGCACGGCATCGCTGGTCGACGGCGGCGCCTCGATCACCCGCACCTGAGACGGCGCGGCGCGATTATCCGCTGCGGGTTGATGATCCTTCAACGCGCCGGCTTATCGCGCCGCTTTTTTCAGAGCATTCTCGCATTGAACAAGAACGGGCCACGCCCCAACATTCGGTCAAAGGAACTCATCATGTCACGCCTGCAGAACAAGACAGCTCTCATCACCGGCGGCACTAGCGGCATCGGTCTCGAAACCGCCCGCCAGTTCATCGCCGAGGGCGCCCGCGTCATCGTTACCGGCAGCAGCGCGGCAAGCGTCGAGGCGGCCCGCGCCGAACTTGGCGGCAAAGCCACCGTCATCCAGGCCGATGCCGGCAATGCGGCCGGCCAGAAGGCCGTCGCCGATAGTGTGAGAGAGGCTTTCGGCACGCTCGACATCCTCTTCGTCAACGCCGGGGTTGCCGAATTCGGGCCGCTGGAACAGTGGAGCGAAGCCGCCTTCGACAAGTCGGTTGATATCAACGTCAAGGGACCGTTTTTCCTGATTCAGTCGCTGCTGCCGATTTTTTCGAAGCAGGCCGCGATCGTGCTCAACACCTCGATCAACGCCCATATCGGCATGCCGAACTCCAGCGTCTACTCGCTGACGAAGGGCGCGCTGCTGACGCTTGCCAAGACACTGTCGGGCGAACTGATCGGCCGCGGCATCCGCGTCAACGCCGTCAGCCCCGGTCCGATCGCCACGCCGCTTTACAGCAAGCTCGGCGCTTCGGAAGCTCAATCCAAGGCGATGGCAGAGCAGGTCCAGGCCCAGATCCCCGTCGGTCGCTTCGGAAATCCGAGTGAAGTCGCCAAGACGATCGTCTTCCTCGCCTCCGATGAGGCTGCCTATATCGTCGGCAGCGAACTCATCATCGACGGCGGGATGAGCAACCTCTGACCCCACGAGCGCGGCGGAGACCAACTGCCGCGCTGCTTGCCGGCTTCGGCATGTCGTCGGCGCGATTGCATGTTCTCCGCCAAAGGCTTAGGGTCGAGAACGGTCAGAAAAGGCAACGGGAAGAAGGCCATGGCTCTCAGCGGCAAACGCATCCTCCTCATCATCTCGGGCGGCATCGCGGCCTATAAGAGCCTGGACCTGATCCGCCGGCTGCGCGAGCGCGGCGCGAACGTGCGCCCAGTCATGACCAAAGGCGCGCAGGAATTCGTCACGCCGCTTGCCGTCGGCGCGCTGTCGGCGGATCACGTCTTCCTCGATCTGTTTTCACGACAGGACGAACAGGATGTCGGTCATATCCGGCTGGCGCGCGACTGCGACCTTGTGCTGATCGCCCCTGCCACCGCCGATCTGATGGCGAAGATGGCGAACGGGCTTGCCGACGATCTCGCTTCGACCGTGCTCCTGGTGACGAACAGGCCGGTGCTGGCGGCACCGGCGATGAACCCCGCCATGTGGACGCATCCGGCGACGCGGCGGAATGCGGCAATGCTGAGAGCCGACGGCATCCGCTTCATCGGGCCGATGGCTGGCGAGATGGCGGAAAGCCGAGAAGCAGGGCTCGGCCGGATGGCGGAGCCGCTGGAGATCGTCGCTGCGGCCGAAACCATGCTCGACGATGGAGAAAAGCCGCTCAAGGGGCGCAAGGCGATCGTCACCTCAGGACCGACGCACGAGCCGATCGATCCGGTGCGTTATATCGCCAACCGCTCCTCCGGCCGGCAGGGGCATGCGATCGCCGCAGCCCTGGCAAAGCTCGGGGCGGAGGTGACGCTGGTGTCAGGGCCGGTGACGATCGCCGATCCCGTCGGCGTCAGCACCGTGCATGTCGAGCGGGCCGAGGAAATGCGTGATGCCGTGCTTGCGGCGCTGCCGGCCGACATCGCCGTGATGGTCGCGGCGGTGGCGGACTGGCGCGTCGCCTCGGCGGCTGACCAGAAGCTGAAGAAACATCCGGGCGAATCCATCCCGACGCTGGCGCTGACCGAGAATCCGGACATCCTGAAAACCGTCGGCCATCACACGATGCGGCCGAGGCTGGTGATCGGCTTTGCCGCCGAGACGCAGGACGTGGAAAGCAATGCGAAGGCGAAACTCGAAAGGAAAGGCGCCGACATGATCGTCGCCAATGACGTTTCTCCTGCGACCGGCATCATGGGCGGCAGCCGCAACAGCGTCAAACTCATTCGCCGTGACGGCGTCGAGCAATGGCCTGATCTGACGAAGGAAGAGGTTGCCGAAAGACTTGCGGCACTGATCGCCAAGCAGCTCCGCTGATCGCGAGCGGCTCAGCTAGCGTCGAGCGGCTCAGGCAGGGATAGCGACGCGCAGCGGCTTGGAGGCGCTCCGCTTCTCCGGCCGGAAATCGGCGACGTCGATGCCGTCTTTGCCGACGGTGACGGCGCTGCCATCCGGAATTTCGGCCCAGGCATCGACATCGTCGTTCAACGGTTCCGACACAAGGCAATAGCCCGCGCCGACGGGAGACGCATAGAGCGTCGGCGCCTTGCGGTCTGTGGCATAACGGATCGCATAGAGCGTGCAGCCATCGGAGAAGGCGGCGGTAAAACGCAGCAGGATCGAGCCGATGACACTTTCGGCCAGGTCCTCGATCGCACCGATCATTTCCGCCATCGCGGCGACCGGCGCCTCGCGCAGGCCGAACTGCAGCGCCAGCAGGAACATCAGTTCGGAATCGGTCGTGCCGCCGCGGGCATTGAACAACTCGTCGTCGAGCATCGCCTCCATCGGCCGGCGCAGGCGCTCGAAGCCGGAGATCTGGCCGTTATGCATGAAGGACCAGGTGCCATGGGTGAAGGGGTGGCAGTTGTCGCGGCGCGTGCCGCCGCCTGTGGCAGCGCGGACATGGGCGAGGAAGAGCGGCGAACGGATCTGCCGCGCCAGGCTCTTCAGATTGCAATCCGACCATGCGGGCAGGATATCACGGTAGCGGCCGGGTTCGGGCCTGTCGCCATACCAGGCGATGCCGAAGCCATCGCCATTCGTCGCCGTCTTGGCGCGGGTGGCGCAATGCGACTGCTCGATCAGGGAATGGGCGGGCGAAGATACCAGTTCCTCGAGATAGAGAGGATCTCCGCGATAGGCTGCCCAGCGACACATGGCTTTCTTGCTCCGGAACCCGCCGCCGCGCCGGCGGGAATGCTGAAATTGTCGAACGACGCAGCTAACAACAGATTAACGCGCGGCCGGTTTGCAAGCCAAACATGACGGTTTCTTGACGTTTAGCCTCTTCAAATTCGGCAAATAACTGTGTTCTCTCGTGAACACCCGTATTCCTCTAATCAGTGCATGCGTGCATTTTTGCTTGCATCTCGAAAGAATCGGCCTAACTTTAAGCCATCAGCAACAGAACGAAAGGAAGGTGATCCAATGTCTAATGAGATTTCGGACCTCGTAACGGGCATGGAAGAGGTGACGAAGGCGAGGCAGCCCTCGCTCTAATCCCCGCCTTCCTGGGGCTGCCTAGACAGTCCAGGCCAGTTTGAGGCCAAACTCATGGAAAGGGTCGCCGAGGCGGCCCTTTTTTATTGTCTTGATGTCTTCATTGTCTTGATGCCAGGCGTTGACGGAAGATCGAAATCTCACTACTCATAAAGTCATCTGATGACTTTATGAGTAGTGAGATGCGAGCGCTCAGCAAGACCAATCTCGCCGATGAGGCGATCGAGGCGATCCGCGGCGACATTCTCGGCAAACGCTGGGCGGTCGGCGAGAAATTGCCGAATGAAGCCTCGCTGTCGGCCATGCTGTCCATCAGCCGCGGCACGGTGCGCGAGGCGGTGCGGGTCCTCGTCTCCCAGGGTTATCTCGAAACAAGGCAGGGTTCGGGCACCTATGTCCGCGCGACCAGCGATGCCGGCCGGCCGCTGACGATGGCGCGGCGCGCCAGCCTGCGCGACCAGTTCGAGGCGCGCCTGGCGCTCGACGTCGAGGCCGCGCGGCTGACGGCGATCCGCAAGACGCCGGAGACGGTTGCCGGGCTTCGCAGGCTGCTTGCCGAACGCGGCAATTACGACGGCGGCAACCAAGCCGCCTTCATCGAACGCGACCTTGCCTTTCACAAGGCCATCATCGCCGCTTCGGGCAACCGGGCGATGATCGAGATCTACGATTTCTTCTCGGCCTCGATCGCCGACACCATCGCGGCGACGCTCGGCAAGGACATTCCGGAACCCGATATGCAGGCGCATGCCGATATCGTCGACGCCATCGAAACCGGCGATCCCGACAAGGCGGATGCGGCGGTGCGGCGCTTCATGGCGCCGGTTCTTGCCGCGCTCGAGCGGATGATCCTGTCATGAACACGCCTGCCAACCATGCCGTCAGCACGCTCGAGGCGGCCGACGAACTGCTTGTAGACGCCGAGGCCGGCAGCCTTCCGCCGCCGCAGGCAACGCCGGTCCGGGGAGTTGCGGGTCGTTTCCTGCTTGGTGCAAGTCTGGTGCTGATCGCCTTCAACCTGCGCCCGGTCTTCTCCAGCGCCTCGGCGCTGCTGCCGGAAATCCGCTCGGAGCTCGGCCTGAGCGCGCTGGGCGCCAGCCTGCTGACGACGCTTCCGGTCGTCTGCCTCGGCGCCTTCTCGCCGCTTGCGCCTCGTCTTGCCCAGCGCTTCGGCACGGAACGCACGCTGCTCGGCGTTCTCCTGCTTCTGGCGCTCGGCACCGCATTGCGCGGGCTTTCCTCCATACCGCTGCTCTTCATCGGCACGGCCCTTGCCGGCGCCTGCATCGCCGTCGGCAACGTGCTGCTGCCGGGGCTGGTGAAGCGGGATTTTGCCGGGCGCGCCGCGCTGATGACCGGCTTCTATACGATGGCGCTCTGCGCCGGGGCGGCAAGTGCCGCCGGGCTGACGCTGCCGATCGAGCACGCACTCGGCGGCTCTCTCGAGGGCGCCCTCGCCGTCTGGGCGCTGCCCGCGCTCATCGTCAGCCTGCTCTGGCTGCCTGAGGTTCTTCGCAGCGGCAGACAGGCAAGACGAAACGGCTTTCGCGTCGAAGGCCTCTGGCGCGACCGTTTCGCCTGGCAGGTGACGCTGTTCATGGGGCTGCAATCGGCCCTTGCCTATTGCGTCTTCGGCTGGTTGGTTCCGATCTTGCGCGAACGCGGGCTCGACGGCGTCACTGCCGGGGCGATCGTTTCGCTGTCGGTGATGGTGCAGGCGGCATCCTGCCTGATCGTGCCGCATATCGCCGTGCGCGGCCGCGACCAGCGGCTGATCAATGCGAGCCTCTGCGGCGTTGCCGTCATCGCCCTGCTCGGCCTGCTCTTCGCGCCGCTTTCGACGGTCTGGCTGTGGGCGGTGCTGCAGGGCATCGGCCAGGGCGGGCTGATCGCGGCGGCCATGACGACGATCGTGCTGCGCTCGCGCGATCCCGATGTCGCCGCCCATCTTTCCGGCATGGCGCAATGCGTCGGTTATCTGCTCGCCGCCATCGGCCCGCTCATCGTCGGCCTCATCCGCGGCTGGACCGGCAGCTTTTCCTGGTGCGCCGCCCTCTTCGTCGCGCTCGGGCTCGGCGCGGCGGTCAACGGCTGGAAGGCCGGCCGGGCGGTGGAAATCAACGTCCATGCGGTCGAAAGGAACGGCTGAGCCCTTCGCTCACCTATCCATCACCATCTCTTGATGCCGGTCGTCGGCCGCCGATGCTACGCTATCTCAGCCTCTCATTTCCCAACGCCGGAGGAGATATCTTGCGCATACGAACCCTGTTTCTGCTCGCCGCGTTCATGGCGTCGCTGGCACCTGCCCTTTCCCATGCGCAGGAAAGCGATCCACCGAGGGCGAATGACCAGAGCGTCGCGCGAGACGGCGTGCTGAGACTGCTGCCGGCCGACTCCGTCACCGAGCACGCGTTGACGATCGGCGGCCGGAAGATTGCCTATACCGCCACTGCCGGCACGCTTGATCTCTTCGGCCAGGATGGGGCGCAGACCGGCGCGATCTTCTACACCGCCTATGTCGCAAGGGATGGCGGGCAGAACCGGCCTCTGACCTTTGCCTTCAACGGCGGGCCGGGCGCCGCGTCCGCCTTCCTGCATCTCGGGCTGGTCGGGCCGAAAGTGCTCGACTTCGGGCCGGATGGACGCGACGGCGCCAATGCGAAACTGATCGATAACCCGCAAAGCTGGCTCGATTTCACCGATCTCGTGCTGATCGATCCGATCGGCACCGGCTGGAGCCGGACGGCGAAGGCGGACGACGCCACCAGTTATTATAACGTCAGTGCCGACGCCCAGAGCATCGCCAAGGCGATCGCGCTCTATGTCGCGCACAACAACCGTTCCAACTCGCCTAAATATCTTCTCGGCGAAAGTTATGGCGGCTTTCGCGCCGCCAAGGTCGCCTCGGCACTGCAGGAAAGCCAGGGCATCATCGTCGCCGGTGCGGTGATGCTTTCCCCCTTGCTCGAGGGTCAGCTGATGTTCAATGCCGATCAGTTTCCGCTCGGTGCAGCGCTGGAGCTGCCGTCGCTCGCCGCAGCCGAACTCGACCGGCATAACGCCTTTGACGAAGAGAAGCAGAAGGCAGCCGAGACCTTCGCGCTCGGGGACTATCTGACAACGCTCGCCGGGCCGCCGCCGACGGGTGCCGAGGCCGCCGCCTTCTATGGCAGGATCGCTCGGCTGACGGGCATTCCCGAGGATATCGTCACCCGCAATCGCGGCTTCCTCGGCAGCTCCTACGTCAAACATTCAGATGAGGGCAGCGGCGAGGTGATGAGCTCTTACGACGCCTCCTTTGCAGCACCCGATCCATATCCGGAATCGGATTACGATCGCGGCGACGACGCCATCCTCGACGGTTTCACCCGCGCCTATGGCGGGGCTTTCGCCGACTATGCCCGCAACGAACTCGGTTTCAGGACCGAGATGACCTATTCGCTGCTCGATGGCGATATCAGCCGGCGCTGGGAATGGGGCGGCGGGCGCGGCGGCGGATCGCGCTTCCAGGCCAGCGCCACCGACGACATCCGGCAGCTGCTCGCCGCGAACCCGGCCTTCCATCTGCTGATCGCACATGGCTACAGCGATTTGGTGACGCCTTATGGCGTCAGCCGCTACGTGGTCGACCATCTGCCGCCCTCGCTCGCCGGCGGCCGTGTCGGACTGAAGCTTTATCGCGGTGGCCATATGTTCTATACAAGAGCTGAACAGCGGGCCGCTTTCACGGCCGATGCAAAGGCCTTCTACGCCACACATTTGGCCGCTCAGCCGGCGGACTAAACCGCTGTACATTGCGCGACATGCTTTGGGGACTTGCCGATGCATATTACCGGAGGATGCCACTGCGGCGCGATACGCTATCAGGCGGAGATCGATCCGGAGCGGGTCTCGATCTGCCATTGCACCGATTGCCAGCGGCTGACGGGCGCGGCCTATCGCATCACCGCGCCGGCGCGGCCGGGAAGTTTCACGCTCACGTCAGGTGACCCAAGAGCCTATGCAAAATATGGCGACAGCGGTGGTCTCAGCCGGCAATTCTTCTGCCCGAATTGCGGATCGCCGCTCTACCGCACGGACCGCGAAGGCGGCGCGATCGGCATCCGCGTCGGCAGCATCGACCAGCGGCGGGAACTGGCGCCGAAGAAACAGATATGGTGCCGCTCAGCCCTGCCCGGGGTGGAGAATATCGAAACGATTCCGCGCTTCGAGGGCGAGGATTAGGCTGGCGTCAGCTTAACATCCCGCCTTTATTCCGGCCGAGGCATGTCCGGCCAGCGATCGGTCACGCCGGCCTGTACCGGACGCTCGAGATAGGTGGATAGGGCGATATGGCTGCGGGTGCCGGTGACGCCGGGAACGGCGTGGATCTGGGCGAGAAAAGCTTCCAAGGCCTGCGGGCTGGCGGTGCGGACCTTGAAGAGAACGCTGGCGTCGCCGGCGACCGAATGCATCTCCTCGACCTCGGGAAACTGCAGGACCTGCATCAGCCGCTCGCTCTTGCCCCAGCCCGCCGCCTCCACATGCACGAAGGCAAGCAGCGGCTTGCCGAGGGCTGCGCCATCCAGCGCGGCATGCACGCCCTTGATGGCGCCGGATTGTCTCAGTCGGCGCACACGCTCATGCACGGCCGGCGCCGAGAGGCCGACCACTTCGCCAAGCCTGGCATAGCTCTGGCTGCTGTCGGCGGCGAGCGCGGCTAATATCCTTCGGTCGAAGGCATCGATGACCGGCTGCTGGGGCCGTCTCTGCCGAAGATCGTCTGTATTTTTCGCCATTCCGCAAATCCCCTTTCTGCCGAAGAATAATCGCCGATACTGCCATTATTCAACAGAGTATTCGGAACGGGAGAAATTTCATGGAGATGATCGCGCGCAATCCGGCAAGCGGGGTGTATCCGGCCAGCCCTGATTACATCCATGCGGTGGAGATCAAGTTTCCATCCAGGCTGCTCTTCGTCAGCGGCACGATGGGCCTCGATCAAGAGGGAATGGCAGCCGCCGATCTGGAAGGCCAGTTGGACCTCATCTGGTCCAATCTGCGCGCCATCCTCACATCCGCTGATATGACGGTGGACAATATCGTGCGGCTGACGAGCTATCTCCGCGACGGCGCCTTTGTGGAAGCGAACCAGAATGCCCGTCTTCGGGCGCTTGGCGGCCGCGCTGTGCCGACCACGGCGATCATCGTCGAAACGCTGCGTGACGACTGGCTGGTCGAGATCGAGATCATCGCTGCCGGCTGACCGGCACATTGGCCATCGCACCCCGAGGGGTGCGATGGCTGTGACGATCAGGCCGCCTGTCTCAACCGGCCAAGCGCCTCGGCCAGATCGACCTCGCCGCGGAAACCGCCGCTGCTTTTCGCCTCCTGCCGATGCTCGATCGCATGGGCAAAACGCACGGCCGGCTCCTGCTGCATGCGCTCATAGAGGCGATGCAGACCAGGAAACTGCCGGCGGTCGACCACCTTGTGAAAATCGTTCCAGCGGGCGATGCCGACGAAATAGGCGTCCGCCAGGCTTGGGCCATTGCCGAGAAGCCATTCGCGGCCATCGAGCAGACGCTCCAGCGTATGATGTGCCTTTTCGACCGCGGCGATGCCATAGGCCGTGAGGGCCTGCTTCTGCTGCGGCTCCAGCGGATGCTCGATCGCGTACCAGAGCGGGCCGAAGGCCTGGAAGAAGGTGGTATTGAGAAAGGCCAGCATCTGGTTCAGCCGATCGAAATCCGCCGAGCCCTGCACAAAACCCAGACCGCTACCGATCGTGCGGGCGCCGATATGGTGCAAGATCGCTATGCTTTCGCTGATCGTCCTGCCATCTTCGAGCAGCAGCGACGGCGTTTCGCCGACCGCGTTGATCCGCTTATATTCTTCGGTGGAGACTATTTCCGGCATCTCGACGCGGCAGAGCCGATAAGGCAGGCCGGACCATTCCAGCGCGACGATCGAGCCGAAGGAGCAGCCTTCCGGCACGCCGTAAAACAATATGGGTGACATCAATCGTTCCTTTCAGAATTGAACCCGTTTGGACACGATCAATGTGAGGATGTGGACGATCTTGCGGTAGAGGCTATAAATGCATCGCAATGTCCACATATCTGGAAGCTGACGATGGCGCTTTTCAACCTCAATGACCTCCATCTTTTCGTGCAGGCCGTCGACAGCGGCGGCTTTACCGCCGCCGCAAGACATCTCGGCATTCCGAAATCGACAGTGAGCAAGCGGGTTGCAGAACTGGAGGCACGGCTTGGCGTGCGGCTGATCCAGCGCACGTCGCGAAGCTTCGCGCTGACCGAGCTCGGCCGGGAATTCTTTCAGCATGCCCAGGCCTCGATCATCGAGGCGGAGATGGCCGAGGGCATTGTGCGGCGGCATCTGGCCGAGCCCGCCGGCAGCGTTCGCCTGACCGCATCGGTGCCGACGGCGCAGTTTACCTTGACTGAGCATCTGCCGGCGCTGGCTGTGCGCTATCCGAAGCTCCGGCTCTCCGTGCATGTGACGGACCGTTTCGTCGATATCGTCCAGGAGGGTTTCGATATCGCGCTGCGCAGCCACAGGACGCCGCTGCCGGATTCGGCGCTGGTCCAGCGGAAGCTCGCCAGCCACCCTTTCTTTATCCTCGCTTCGCCGGATTATGTGAGTGCCCATGGGCAACCGCGCCGGCCGGAGGAGCTGGCACAGCATGCGACGATCATGACCAGCCTGACGGAGGACCAGTGGCGGCTTTATTCGGACAGCGACGAGGTTCTCGTCACGCTGCATTCCGTCATGGCGGCGGATGAGCCTTATGTGTTGATGGAAATGGCCATCTCGGGGCTCGGCATTACCTGCCTGCCGACATCCGTCTGCCGCAAAGCGCTGGCCAACGGGCGGCTGGTGCGGGTACTGCCGGAATGGACGGCCGGCAGCATCGAAACGACGATCCTGATGCCGCATCGGCGCGGCCAGCTGCCGGCAGTGCGCGCCGTCGTCGACTTCCTGGCGGAGCGGTTTGGCGGATAACGCTCCGCCCATGCGCAGCAGACGGTGAAACGCGACATTTCGAAGGAGACAGGCCGTATTCGGCCATCAGCCGCACTTCGAGCTGCAGGGCACCAACGATCGCCGGCGAGGCGTCTTCCGGCGAGACTGCAAGTCGTCGCTCGCTCGTGCTTCAAATCCCACTTTCGCCTCTTCCTATCCCAACCATCGCCTCGTTTGTTCGACTATCCGCCCCGCCCCGGGTCTCCCACCAGCACTCAGTAAAACATGAAATGCGATGTATTCCTCTACGAACAAATAGAAGGGTCCAATGTAGTTTGATACAGCTTCGGTCTGTAGCTCAAACTGGCTAAGTGCATATTAGGTTAATTTGCAGTATAGATAGAGTTGGGGAGAGATTCGCGTCACGGACGCGATAGGTCGATATAGTATTCAACGGCCTTTTCTGAATTTTACCAACTCTGTCTTGCACATTTGCGTAATTAACTTCAGAGTTGTTATTATTCAGCTATGCGTATGGACTTTAGTCTTAGCGTAGTTACGGACTTTAGTCCTAATACCTTCCAACCGAGAATGACCAGCGCTCTCGATCGGCGAATCAATAGTCGTCATTGAGCGCCTTAAAATCAATGCGCAAGGAGGTAGACTAAGCGGGTGCATTCCGGCATCCGGACTTGGTCCCTTCTCTCAATGCGATTGAAACCGAGGGAGAAACTCCATGGCACTCGACATCACGACCCAGGACATCATCATCGACGAGACCACCGGTCTGACCGACGACGATATCAACCCTGCCACACCGCCGCACAACGCCAATACCACGCTGCAATATTTGTTAGGTCTTGACGTTACCGGCGGGCTGACCTCACCGGAGGTCGCCTACCAGAGCAATTTCGTCGTGGCCTCGGCGAGCGCCGGGGAAACCATCACCTCGGTCGTTCTCACCCAGAACGCCTCCGGGACTCCGTTTTCCACCACGGTCGGCGTCAACAGCGGCATTCGCACCGTTGACGGCAATTACGTCTGGCTGTTCCAAGATCCGACACGTCCAAACGTGGTGATCGGCGTCATCGGTACCTCTAACCCGCTCACCGAGCCCGTTGAAACCGGGCCGCTCGCCTTCTCGCTGGCGCTGATCGGCAGTGGCGCCGCTGCGGACCTGTACACGGTCCAGTACGTGCCGTTGTTCCATACGGATGCGACCAATGCCGACGACCGCATCGATCTGACGAACAAGGTGTTCGCGTCGGTCAGTGGAACCTCGGTGGTCAATTTCAGCCAGCTTGGCGACGCACCGTCCGGACATAACAACTGGTATATTCTCGACGCCGACGCAGCCAGCCCCCAGAAGATCCTCGTCACAGCTCACGACAATGGCGTGCAGGCGGAAGTCAACGTCAGCACCCAAGGCCTGGGTGTCGCATCGCAAGACGTGCGCTTCGGCCGCGAGCTCCAGATTGACCTGATCACCGGCGGCACCCAGAGCGCCGGCAAGGATTTCACCAACACGCCAACCGCGCCCGACTACGGCACCCACCTCGAGAACGTCTCCACCGCCGGCTTCTCGATCTCGCAGTCGACGCCGACCAGCACCGTCGCCGACATCGAGATCCACGCCTATAATAATGACGACAATGTTGAAGGCGCTGACTTCCCCACTGACGACAACGATGCCGAGATCAACATCACCGGCGTGACGTTCAAGCTGAACGGCGTGACAAAAACAGCCGCTGAGCTCGGCATCACGGTCAATCTGGCCGGCACCGGACTGATCCTCGAGGATGTCGGCGAGGGCGTGACGATCGACTTCACGACCGCAGGCGGAGTTGGCGGAACATTCGATCGCTTCACCATCAGGAATATCGACACCGAGAAAGACTTTTTCGATGTCAAAGAGGTGCATTATGGTGGTGAGGTGAGCAACGCCTACAACGAAGAGGTTGGCTCCTTCATCAACTTCGACGACGACGGGCCGACGATCACGGCAACCGGCACCCCGCCGGTACTGACGGTCGACGAGACCAACCTGACCACCGATGCCAGCGGAGACTTCGCGACCTTCTTCACCTCGAATGCAGGGGCCGACGGCGGCGCCATCACCTATGCGCTCGGCATCAGCCAGATCACCAATGTCAGCGGCCTCACCGACACCGCAACCGGCCAGTCCGTGCTGCTCTTCGTCGAAGGCGGCAGTGTCGTTGGCCGCGCCGGAGCCGGAGGCCCGGTCGTCTTCACCGTCAGCGTCACCGCTGCCGGCCTCGTCAGCCTCGACCAGGCGCGGGCCGTGGTCCATGCCGATGCCAGCGACCCCAACGACAGCATCACTCTGGCGGCCGCCGACCTCATCAGCCTGACCGCGACCATCACCGACGGCGACGGCGATCACGCCGCAGCCACCCACAATATCGGCCAGAGCCTCAACTTCGAGGATGACAAGCCGATAATCGGGGTAAAAGGCGGCCCGTTTCCACTGACGGTCGACGATACCGATCTGACGACCAACGTCAGCGCCGACTTCGGCGCCTACTTCGTCGCCTTCCCGGGGGCCGATGGCATTGGCAACGGAATCACCTATGCGCTCGGCATCAACCCGAACAACAATGTCAGCGGTCTTACCGATACCGAAACCGGCCAATCCGTCCTGCTCTTCCTGGAAGGCGGCAGCGTGGTCGGCCGCGCCGGAGCTGGCGGTCCGGTCGTCTTCACCGTCAGCGTCAGCGCTGCCGGCGTCATCACCCTCGACCAGGCAAGGGCGATCGTCCATGCCGATGCCAACAACCCGGACGACATCACCACCCTGGCGGCCTCCGACATCACCTTGACCGCAACTATCACCGATGGCGACGGCGATCAGGCAACCTCCACCCGCTATATCGGCCAGAGCCTCTACTTCCAGGATGACGGGCCGACGATCACGGTGCCGTTTGACGGTAACCCGGCTCTCGCAGGCATCCAGAACGAGACGCTGGGCAACGTGCTCAACGCCTTGGCCAGCGGCGCCTTCGGCTACAATATTGGGGCGGATGTCCACCCGGCGGCTTTCTACACCGGTGGCGGTTCTGACTTTGTCGACGAGGATGGCGGGACGACCGGTGTCCAGATCGGACTGACCGGCACGATCACCGGCGGCGGCGGCGGCAATCTCGTCACCTCGAATGTGACGCTGGCGTCGGAGAGCCTCACCTCGGCGACGTTCAACTTCACCTTCACCTATGACAAGGATCCGGCAGCCGGCGTCCAGGCGGGCACGGCGGGCGGCACCCTCGTCTTCGACAAGGCCGGCGACACTTATACGGTCAACCTGACCGACCCGCTCGAAGGCTTCAGCTTCGACGTGCTCCACACCAGCGAGCTCTTATCCAAGGAGCCCACCGGCAATACCGGCCACCCGCAGATCGTGCTGGAACGGTTGCAGGCGGATGACGCGAACACACCTGACGATGAAGACTTCTACGTGCAATTCACGGGCAACGCGATCAACAGAGGCAACCCGTTCAGCTTGACGAACAATGGGCAGGGGTCATCCGCCGACTCCACCTTCACCATCGGTGGTCACGAGATGGTCAGCAACAACAATCCAACGTGGGTGTCTGCGACACAGAGCACCAACGGTGTCGCCGGCGATACGATCCAGAAAGACGAACTGCTGACGCTGCGGTTCTTCAACAGCAATGTCGGCATTGCCAACGAGGCCACGACCCCGACGGCGACCGCCGGCACGATGGCCATCAAGTTCGACGGCATCGGCAACAGCGAGGACCTGATGCTGATCCTCAATCTGATCGACAAGAACGGCGCCGACAATATCGCCGGCACCGCGGACGACAACGCGACGATCACCCGGGCCATGTACGTGTCGAATGCCGACATCTACAAGGCAGGTCAGGTGCCGGCCCCATACAACGGCGAGTTCACGCTCGACAACAATGACGGCCTCGTGATCGTCGAGCAGAACGACTACAACGCCGCCGGCGAAGACTACGTACTGCAGGGGGCGCAGATCATGCAGTCCGGCAACGGAATCACCGGCAACAATACGGCGATCGACCTGGTGAAGGCGACCGGCGCCAATGGCGGCAGCAATGCGACCGGCGGTCTGGTAAACTTCGACGCCACCGATAATGACGTGCTGAAGATCACCGACATCGGTTTCACCTCGACCGTGACCGAGACGCCGAACGCCAACCTCGACTTCGCCTTCCAGGTGGAGGACGCCGATGGCGATCAGACAGCGATGCAGCACATCCTTGTTGACGTCGCCTGACACGTGACCAAACGGGGGCAGCCGAGGCTGCCCCCGGACTTCTTTGCACGCTGTGAAACCTCGTACACCCGAGACATAATGATGAAACCAAAGCAACAGCCCCCTGCCCTGCAGGTGGTGATGAAGGAGGCCAGACGCGCCATTCGGCCGATGATCTGGTTCAGCGGTGGCATCAACGTGCTGATGCTGACCGGGGCGTTTTACATGCTCCAAGTCTACCACCGCGTATTGTCCAGCCACAGCTTGGAGACGTTGGTGATGCTGTCGCTGATGGCGGCAGCGGCACTCGCGACGATGGCGGCTCTGGAGGTGGTGCGCGGGCGTCTTCTGGCAACCGTCGGATCGTGGATGAACGCGCGGTTGGCACCCGTTCTCCTGACCGCATCGGTCGAATATGCCGCCTCAGCGCCCGGCCAAGCCAACGCCCGTCCGTTGCGAGACCTTGATCAAGTCCGGAACTTCTTCACCAGCCCGAGCATCTTCCCGATCCTCGACGCGCCCTGGGCGCCGCTATTTTTCGGCGCCATATTTTTCATGCACCCTTGGCTGGGTTGGTTGGCGCTGTGCGGCGGGATCGTCCTGTTTGCGCTGGCGTTGCTCAATGAATACCTCACACGCAAGCCGTTGGCCGAGGCCGCAAGCGCACAGTCGCGGGCATACGTCCAGGCTGAGGCGGCGATCCGCAACGCCGAGGTCGTCCAGGCTATGGGCATGTTGAAGCCGTTGCTGGTGGGCTGGAAGGCGCAGCAAGACGAGGCAAATGAGGGACAAGTTCTTGCCGCCAACCGGGGCGGCGTGATCGCTGCCATCGCGCGTTGTCACCGGCTGGCCCTGCAAATGGCCATACTGGGCCTTGGGGCTTATCTCGTCCTTCGCAACGAAGCTTCCCCCGGGATCATGATCTCCGCCTCGATCCTGATGGGCCGCGCATTGTCCCCGGTCGAGCAAGCGATCGGCACATGGAAGGCGACAGTCGGAGCACGCGCCGCCTACCGGCGCCTCGCCGCAGTCGCCGGGCAGCATCCGGAGACCACACCGGTTCTGCCACTCCCACGACCGAAAGGCAGGTTTGAGGCCGAGAACCTTGTGCTTGCCCGACAGGGCGGCGAGCCTATCCTGAAAGGGATCAACTTCCACCTAGAGCCGGGTGAAGCAATGGCGCTGATTGGCCCGAGCGCGGCCGGCAAGACCAGCCTGGCGCGAATACTGGCCGGTGCCTGGCGTCCATCTGGAGGGCGCGCGTTGCTTGATGGCATGGACGTTGCCCAATGGGCGGCGGAAGATCGTGGCCATTATGTCGGTTACCTGCCGCAAGACATCGAGCTCTTCGCCGGTACCGTCTCCGAAAACATCTGCCGCTTCGCAAAGCTCAGCCCAGTGGTCTTCGACAAGGTGGTCAAGGCCGCACAGCTGGCGGGAGTTCACGAACTGATCAAAGGACTGCCGAAAGGTTACCTCACAGAGATCGGCGAATCCGGCGCGGTCCTATCAGGCGGACAGCGCCAACGCATCGGGTTGGCGCGAGCACTCTACGGCGACCCGGCCCTCATTATCCTGGACGAGCCCAATTCCAACCTCGACCGCGAGGGTGAGGAGGCATTGATCGCCGCGCTCAGCACGGTCAAGGCGACAGGCACGACTGTCATCCTGATCGCGCACCGACCGAACATCATGGAGACGGTTGACAAGATATTGATCCTCAACCGGGGCCAACAGGACCTCTTCGGTCCACGCGACTATGTCTTCAATGAGCTCGCCGCGCGCGCCCGCAAGGTTAGCCAGATGCCGACCATAGTGGCGAAATAAGCCAGGAAAAGAAAACAGACATGCAGGATATGAAGGTCGTTCCGCTACCCGTTTCGCCGCCCGCCGCACCGGTCCCCCTGCGTCTCACCGGCGTGACGTTCACCGGCTTCGCGATCATGTTCCTGTTCTTCGGCATGGCGGGGGGCTGGGCGACGCTTGCACCATTGGATAGCGCCGCCGTGGCACCGGGCGTGATCAAGGTTGCCGGCGACCGCAAGCTCATCCAGCACCTCGAGGGCGGCATCATCGCAGAGCTGCACGCCGCCAACGGTGATATCGTCAAGGCGGGCAAGGTCCTCATCCAGCTCGACAACACACCGGCAAAGGCGAGGCTTGACCTGATCCAGAACCGGATAGCAACGCGTGAGTCGCTTGCCGCTCGTCTCAGGGCTGAGCGTGACGGCAAGGCCGAGATCGAGTTTGATCCGGCATTGCTCGCAAACCGCGACAAAGCCGCAAAGGACGCGGTGGCCTCACAGCGTGACGTGTTCGCCGCGAAGCACGACAACCTGAAGGACGAGCGGGAAATTCTCAGCCAGCGCCGTCACCAGACCGAGGAAGAGATAACGGGACTGGAGGGGCTTATCGTCACCGAGGACAAGCAGATCGAAGCACTCGAGGGCGAAACCAAAGACCTTGAAAGCCTGATCAAGCGTGGGCTGGTCACGCGCGAGCGGAACCTGATGCTCAGGCGACAACAGCGGGAGATCGAGGGGGAGCGCGCCACCAACGTTGCGGCCATCGCTCGCGCCAAAAGCGCCATGGCCGAGATCGACATGCAGATCTTGAACCTCGGCACGGTGCGGCTCAACGAGGCTGTCGAAGAGTTGAGCAAGGTCGAGGCGGAGTTGTTCGACCTCAGACAGGAGGAGCGTTCCGCCAAGGACGTGCTTGCCCGTACCAATGTCGTCGCCCCCGTTGACGGCATCGTCATGGACCTGAAGGTCCACACGGCGGGTGGTGTCGTAAAACCCGGCGAGACACTGATGACCGTCGTGCCGCTCGGACAGCAACTCGTGGTCGAGGCCATGGTCAGGCCGGAGGACGTCGAGACGATCGCCCCTGGGCAGCTCGCGCGCGTCAGTTTCCCGGCCTTCGCCCGCTACAGCCTCCCGCCGCTCGACGGCGTCGTGGAGGTCGTATCGGCTGACCGGATGACGGAGGAGCGCAGCGGTGCACCTTATTTCGCCGCGACCGTGGTGATCGACAAGAGCGAACTCGCCAAGCTGGAGGGCCGCAAGCTGATGCCCGGCATGTCGAGCGAAACGATGATCCGGATGGGTGCTCGCACCGTGCTTTCATATCTGGCTGAGCCAATCACGCAGAACTTCCGCCGAGCACTGCGGGAAAAATAGCCGTAGGCAGCAAATGAGCTTCTCTATATCTGACCGGGCTTGCTGACATACAAATATCAACGCCCCACGACCGCTTCCCGGTCGACCGATCACGCCGCCTTGGCGGCGTGATATTCCTTGATCGCGACCATCTTGATCGCCGGATGGCGCTCGGACTCGTAACGCAGCGAAAAGCCGTCCTGGGCGAGGAAGACCGGATCGCCGTCGAGATCGCGGGCGATATCGCCGCGTTTGACGGTGAGGAATTTCTCGAGATCGGCCGGCTGCTCGGCCGAGATCCAGCGGCAGACCGAGAAACGCGACATTTCGAAGGAGACCGGCAGGCCGTATTCGGCCATCAGCCGCTCCTTCAGGACGTCGAGCTGCAGGGCGCCGACAACGCCGACGATGGCCGGCGAGCCGTCTTCCGGCGAAAACAGCTGGACGACGCCTTCTTCGGCCATCTGCTGCAGGGCTTCCTTGAGCTTCTTCGCCTTCATCGCGTCTTCCAGACGCACGCGGCGCAGGATTTCCGGCGAGAAGTTCGGCACGCCCTGGAAGACCAACGATTCACCTTCGGTCAGCGTATCGCCGATCCGGAGTGTCCCGTGGTTCGGAATGCCGACGACGTCGCCGGCATAGGCGGTGTCGGCGAGCTGGCGCTGCGAGGCGAAGAAGAATTGCGGCGCCGTCAGGCCGAGCTGTTTGCCGGTGCGGGCAAGCCTTGCCTTCATGCCGCGCTCGAGCTTGCCGGAGCAGATGCGGGCAAAGGCGATGCGGTCGCGGTGATTGGGGTCCATGTTCGCCTGGATCTTGAAGACGAAGGCGGTCATCTTGTCGTCGGTCGCATGCACGGTCCTGGTATCGGCGACCTGGTCACGCGGCGGCGGCGCAAAATCGCCGAGCGCGTTGATGAGATCGCGAACGCCGTAATTGCGCAGCGCCGAGCCGAAAAAGACAGGCGTCATATGGCCTTCCAGGAAGGCCTGACGGTCGAACGGACGGCAGGCCTCGATCGCCAACTCGGTCTCCTCGACGAAGACCTGGCGCTCGTTTTCCGGCAGCCTACCGGCCACGCTTTGCGGGCCATTGACCGGCGTTCCCTCGATTTCGGTATCCGAACCGCGCACCGTGTTGGCGGCGATATTGTACGAGCCGCAAAAGGTCTTCGAGCGGCCGATCGGCCAGGTGATCGGCGCCGTATCCAGCGCCAGCTTCTCTTCCACCTCGTCGAGGATCTCGAAGGGATCGCGGCTTTCGCGGTCCATCTTGTTGATGAAGGTGATGATCGGGATATCGCGCATGCGGCAGACTTCGAAGAGCTTCAGCGTGCGCGGCTCGATGCCTTTGGCGGCATCGATGACCATGACGGCGGCGTCGACGGCCGTCAGCGTGCGATAGGTGTCGTCGGCGAAATCCTCGTGACCCGGCGTGTCGAGGATGTTGAAGACATTATCGTTATATTCGAAGGTCATCACCGAGGTGACGACGGAGATGCCGCGTTCGCGCTCGATCTTCATCCAGTCGGAACGCGTCTGCATGCGATCCTTCTTCGCCTTGACTTCGCCGGCAAGCTGAATGGCGCCGCCGAACAGCAGCAGCTTTTCGGTGAGCGTCGTCTTACCCGCGTCCGGGTGGGCGATAATAGCGAATGTGCGGCGGCGGGAGACCGCCTCGGCGAGACTTTCGGCCATACTTGTGAATCCTGTGGAATTGCCGCGTATCTAGCGACTAAAGCCCGGCTTTGCAATTGACCTCGGGGCTGCGGGCGCAAAGTAATGGGCCATGACCATTCATCACGATACGCGCCCGACGCTGAACCTGATCCGCTTAGCCAATGGCGAAGGCCTCGACCTGCCCGCCTATGAAAGCAAGGGAGCGGCCGGTTTGGACCTGCGTGCTGCCGTCGACGAGACAGCACCGCTGACGCTTCTGCCCGGCAAGCGGGCGCTGGTGCCGACCGGCTTCATCTTCGAGATCCCCGAAGGTTTCGAGGGTCAGGTGCGGCCACGCTCCGGCCTGGCCTTTAAAAACGGCATCACCTGCCTGAATTCACCGGGCACCGTCGACAGCGACTATCGCGGCGAAGTGAAGGTGCTGCTGGTCAATCTCGGCGAGGAGCCCTTCGTCATCTCACGCGGCATGCGCATCGCCCAGATGGTGATCGCGCCGGTCACCCAGGCGCGGGTGGCCGAGATCACCGCGGCGAGCGAAACGGTGCGCGGCGCAGGCGGCTTCGGCTCCACCGGCGTCTGATGGCACAGCGCCTGGACAGCGCCGGCCTGACCTTCCGGCAGGATTATTTTGGTGACCCCGCCGGCTGGGCGGCCCTGGTCTGCCTGCTCAGCGATATTTTCGGCATCGATATCGGGCCGCTGCAGCAGCTTGGCGGACCGGACCCCACCAGCATGCCGTTCGGCTGGTTTGATGCCGAAGGCGAACTTGCGGCCAATATTTCAGCCTTTGCGTTGCCCTTCGTCCTCAATGGCAGGATCGCCCATGCCGCCGGGCTGCAATCCGGCGCGGTGCGGCCGCCATGGCGCGGCCGCGGCCTCTATCGCGACGTCACGGTGAAAGCGCTCGACTGGTGCGAGAAGCAGGGTTTTGAGGCCGTCATCCTCTACACAGACAAGCCGTCGCTCTACGAAGCCTACGGTTTCCGCGCGATACCGCTGCACCGATACGAGGGAGCGGCACCCGCCCCTTCGTCTTCCGCCGCACCGGCCCGGCTGCTTTTGCCGACAAACGCGGATGATCTTGCCCTGCTGCAATCGCTGCTGAAAGGACGAAGCCCTGTTTCGACGTCGCTGGCGGTCACAGTGAACACGGCGATGTTTCTGATCAACACCCAGCTCGATCCCGATGTCCGCATCAGCTTCCTCGAAGACAAACAGGCGGTGATCGCCTGGAAGATCGATGAGGCGGGCCGCTTCAGCCTTCTCGACGTCGTGGCGGCTGATATGCCGTCGCTTGCAGCGATCCTTAGCGGGCTTAAGATCGCGCCCGCCTCCGTCGAGGTGCTCTTCCGTCCCGACAAGCTCGGCTGGGAGGGTGTTCCGCAACCGTTGGAAAGCGGCACGAGGCTGATGCTGCGCGGGCTCGGCGATGTCACACCGGGTTTTCCGGCGATGCTGTCGCCGATGGCGGAATTCTAGATCCTTCTATTTCCGGCGCGAAAGCGGTGGCAGGCGGCGTTTGACGGGCGAGGCTTTGATCATCGCGGTGTTGGTCTCCGCCCTTTCGGCAACGCGGTCGAGAATGCCGTCGAGGTCCGCCATGGAGCGGATGACCAGGCGGGCGATGAAGCAATCCTCACCCGTCACCTTGTCGCATTCGATGATTTCGGGAATTTCCTGGATGATCCGCTCGACGATGTGCAGCTGTCCCGGCAGAGGACGCACGCGCACGATCGCCTGCAGGGGATAACCGACGGCGGCGGGATCGAGATCGATGGTGAAGGCCTTGATGACGCCGCGCTCCTCCAGCCGGCGCAGGCGCTCGGCGGCACTCGGCGAGGACAGGCCGACCTGCTGCGCCAGCTCTTTCAGCGAGATCCGCGCATTGCCGGCCAGCGCTTCCAGAATGGCCTGATCGATTTCATCGAGCGACTGCACATCATTAGCCACGGCGATCTCTTTTCCTTTTATGATTAGGTGATACCGACAGTTTTCCTTTTTATCCTTATATAAAATCGTCCGTCGCTGCAATATTGTTATGCCAACGAAACGGAGGCAATCATGGGCAGCGACATCAAAAGAGGCACGGCGGAAATGACGGCAGCGATGCTGATCTCGGGGACGATCGGCTGGTTCGTCGTTATGTCGGGCCAGCCGGTCAGCGGCGTGGTCTTCTGGCGCTGCCTGTTCGGCGCGCTCACCTTGCTTGTCATCTGCGGCGCTCTCGGGCTGCTGCGGCCGGGCATCATCACGCTGCGCGCCTTCGGCATCGCCATTTTCGGCGGCATCGCCATCGTCTTGAATTGGCTGCTGCTCTTTGCCTCCTACTCACATGCGACGATCTCGATCGCGACGACGGTCTATAACACCCAGCCTTTCATGCTGCTGGTGCTCGGCGCGCTCTTTCTCGGCGAGAAGATCACCGCGACCAAGCTGTTCTGGCTGGCGCTCGCCTTCGCGGGCATGGTGGCGATCGTCCAGGCAAAACCCGGTGCGGGCGGCGATGCGTTCGACGGCTACGGCCTCGGCATTCTGATGGCGCTCGGTGCTGCCTTCTTCTACGCGCTCGCAGCCCTTGCCGCGAAATGGCTGAAGGGCACGCCGCCGCATCTGATCGCGCTCATCCAGGTCGCAACCGGCATGCTGATGCTGGCGCCGATGACGGACTTTTCCCATCCGCCGGGGGATGTCAGGGGCTGGGCGATCCTGGTGACCGTCGGGGTCGTCCATACCGGGCTGATGTATGTGCTGCTCTACGGCGCGATCCAGCGGCTGCCGACGCATCTCACAGGCGCCCTGTCCTTCATCTATCCGATCGCGGCGATCCTCGTCGACCGGCTCGCCTTCGGCCATGCGCTGCAGCCGATGCAGATTTTAGGCGCGGCGATCATCCTGCTTGCCGCCGCCGGCATGAATCTCGGCTGGACGCCGCGATGGCTGCGGCCGCGCGCGCTCGAGAGCTGAGAACCGGACACATGTCCCGGGCATGGCAAGCATGCCTGGGCATGGCAAGCACGCCTGGGCATGGCAAGCACGCCCGGGAGATGCCGATATTACTTCTGGCCGCGCGTGGTTTCGTACAGGAACCAGGTGCGGCGCTCGGCCTCATCGATCCAGTTCTCGATCAGGCTGGCGCTCGCGACGTCATTATGCTCGTCGCAGAGGTCATGCACCTCGCGCAGCAGCGAAACGAGCTGAGCGTTATCCTCGCGCAGTTCCGACAACATGTCCTCGGGCGTGACGAAATCCGCATCATTGTCCGATATGCGCTGCTGGCGGGCGATCTGGCCGATGGAGCGCAGCGTCGTGCCGCCGATCTTACGGGCACGCTCGGCAATGTCGTCGGTCATGGCGAAGATCTGCTCTGCCTGTTCATCGAGCAGCAGATGATAGTCGCGAAAATGCGGCCCGGACATGTGCCAATGGAAATTCTTGGTCTTCAGATAGAGCGCGAAGACATCGGCAAGCAGCGCGGTCAGAGCTGCCGAAATATCGGTGATGGCATTGGTCGGCAGATCCGAAGGCGTCTTCAGAGGCGCAAGTCTGGTCTTCTCGGCCTGTGTGGGGGACATCCGTTTTTTCCTTGTAATAACCAAGCGGTATTGGGGACCTGATGGGGCGGCGATGACATTTTGATGAAGACGAGGTGACGATGGGTGCCCGTCTGAGATCTTCCCCGCAAGAGATACGGGAGGATCGCGGTTCTTCAAGGTCATGGCAGGCGGCGGCCAGACATTCTTTCCGGTAGGGCCAAGCATTCCTGCCGCCGATGCATCCATCAATGCCGGCGGATTGATGGTTGTAGGCACCGGATATAAAACAGCGGGGCAAAAGAAGGGAGCGCGCCATGAGCCTTGCCGCCTTGCTGACCTATGCCGGAGCGCTGTTCATCGCCGCGGCCATTCCGGGACCCGGGATTACTGCGATCGTCGCACGGGCGCTCGGCTCGAATTTTCGCGAAACCTTCTTCATGGGCCTCGGCCTGGTGCTCGGCGACACGACCTATCTGACAGCGGTCATTCTCGGCCTTGCCTTCGTGGCGCAGTCCTTCACCGAGGTGTTCATAACAATCAAGATCGCCGGCGTCCTCTATCTCGGCTACATCGCCTGGAAACTCTGGACGGCGGGATTGTTGCCGCAGGATATCGCGGCGCGGAAATCCGCCAATATCGGCCTATCCTTCCTCTCCGGCCTGCTGGTGACGCTCGGCAATCCGAAGACGATGCTCTTTTATGTCGCCCTGGTGCCGACGCTGATCGATATCGGCAATATCGGCCTGCGAGACTATGCGCTCCTGCTGACCACCACCTTCGTGGTGCTGATCGTCGTGCTCGTGCCCTATATGCTGCTTGCCTCGCGAGCCCGCACGATGCTGAAGCAGCCGCGGGCCTTGCAGGCGCTGAACCGGGTTGCATCAGGCATCCTCGCGGGCACGGCCGCCTTCATCGCCACGCGGGCCGCCTGGAATAAACATTCGGCAAGGACCGGTTTTCAAAGGTTATTTTCTCCGAGGACCGCCTCCCCGGGATGAACACGGGCTGGCCTAGACCGGCCTTTGACCCTATTCTCCTCCTCGATTTCAGAGACAGGATTTCAAAGGGAGGCACCCATGTCGCACAAGCCCGGCCGCGGCCGCATCTATTCCTCGATCACCGAGACCATCGGCGACACGCCGCTCGTGCGCTTCGACAAGCTGGCGCGGGAAAAAGGCGTCGTGGCGAACCTGATCGGCAAGCTCGAATTCTTCAACCCGATCGCCTCGGTCAAGGACCGCATCGGCGTCGCGATGATCGAAAGCCTCGAAGCCCAGGGCAAGATCACCCCCGGCAAGACGGTGCTGATCGAGCCGACCTCCGGCAATACCGGCATCGCGCTCGCCTTTGCCGCCGCCGCCAAGGGTTATCGACTGATCCTCACCATGCCGGAAACGATGTCGGTCGAGCGCCGCAAGATGCTGGCGCTGCTCGGCGCCGAGCTGGTGCTGACGGAGGGACCGAAGGGCATGAAGGGCGCCATCGCCAAGGCAGAGGAACTGGCGTCATCATTTGACGATGCCGTCATTCCGCAGCAGTTCGAAAACCCGGCCAATCCCGAAATCCACCGCAAGACGACGGCCGAGGAAATCTGGAACGACACCGACGGCACGGTCGACATCGTCGTCTCCGGCATCGGCACCGGCGGCACGATTACCGGCGTCGGCCAGGTACTGAAGAGCCGCAAGCCCGAGATCAAGATCATCGCCGTCGAACCGGCCGATTCGCCGATCCTCTCCGGCGGCAATCCCGGCCCGCACAAGATCCAGGGCATCGGCGCCGGCTTCGCGCCGAAGATCCTCGATACCGGCATCTACGACGAGGTCGTCACCGTGACCAATGACGAGGCCTTTGAACAGGCGCGCCTGGTCGCCAGGCTCGAAGGCGTGCCGGTCGGCATCTCCTCGGGTGCGGCACTGACCGCCGCGATCAAGGTCGGTGTCCGCCCCGAGAATGCCGGCAAGAACATCGTCATCATCATCCCGTCCTTTGCGGAGCGTTATCTTTCGACGGCGCTGTTTGAGGGGCTTGGGAGCTGAGACTGGGCTTTGACCGGGGGTTTCCGGTCACTCATATTCCTGGGTCATTGGGCGCTTCGGCACCCGCCTCAGACTGCTGATTTCGGTCGGGCCAAACCCGAAAAGGTGCCAGATGAAAGATCCTGTTCGTATCGGTGCTCTCGTAGCAGCGCCAATTCTGTTGGCGCTGTTCGTCTATTTCCTATTTATCGATTCGCCTGCTCGCTACACTGCTGTCGGTTTTATGATCGCCTTCGCCGTACTAGCCACTCGCTTGCGCGACTTGAAGAACCTGAATTTCGGCACGACCGGCATTAAAGCGGAACTGGAACAGAAACTGGCAGAAGCGCAGGCGACCGTCACACAGTTGCAACGGATAGCCGAGCTATTTGGGAAAATCAGTGTCGAGCAGATTTCGATGAGCAACCGAATGCTCGGTCTATCCTCGGAGAAAAAGCGCGAGTTCATATCCAACATCGACAAGGAACTGAGGGCCATTGGCATTCCTGACGAACGCGTGAAGGATGCAATTTCCTCGCAACGAGCCTTCGACACTTACGATTACTATTGGTGGGTTTCTAAGGCGGTTCCGGCAAATCCATCGCAGAGCGAACTTGAGGCGTTCACGAATTTCCGTCAGGAATTTCCACACGTGGATATCGGCTCGACCCCTTCGCCGTCAGAAGTCTCGGCATATCTGGCGCGTTGCGGCATTACGCAAGGTGAAGGCATCGAGCGGCTGAAAGACTGGAAACATTACGAGGAAACTGGCCAACATCGTCGCGTGAAACTGTGGGATGCACGACACGATCTGTGAGTGCTGAAATTCTCAGAATTTTATCAATTTGTTGCGCGCCACTTGAATTAGGTCGTGGTGACGATTTAACTATTTGAGCCATATTGCGATTGCGGCGAGCTTGACGAAACCCATGCAGTTGACGAGCAGCTTGTCGTATCGGGTTGCGACGCGTCGAAACTGTTTGAGCTTGCCGAAGAAGCGCTCAATGCGATTGCGCTCCTTGTAGAGGTCGGCGTCGTAGCAGCGCTGGACTTTTCGGTTACGCTTTGGCGGGATGACGAGCTGCGTTCGGCTTTGCGCAATCCTGTCGCACAGATGATCGGCATCATAGCCTTTGTCAGCAAGAGCCGCACCGGCCTCGAAACCGTCGATGAGGTCGTGGGCAAAGGCGATGTCGTTGCGATGTCCGGGAGAGCCGATCAATCGGATGGGAAGGCCGAGTGCTTCTGTCGCGGCATGGATTTTGGTGCTCAATCCACCGCGAGACCGACCCAGGCCCTGGGCATCCGCCCCCCTTTTTCCTTGCGCGCGCCGGCGGCATGCTGATGTGCCCGCACGATGGTACTGTCGATCATCAGCCATTCGAGGTCGGCTTCGCGTGCCAGAACCGACAACATCTCGTCGAGAACACCCATCTCGATCCAGCGGTAATAGCGCCGCTTCACCGAGCGATAGTCGCCAAGCCGCTCGGGCAGATCTCGCCAGCGACCGCCCGAACGCGCCATCCACAAAAGCGCCTCCAGAAATGTGCGATTATCCGTGCGTGGACCGCGCTTGCCTTTGGTCCCACCCGGCACAAAGCCCCTGATACGTTCCCATTGATCATCTCGAAGTGCGTCGCAATCCATCACCGACCTCCAAAAGTCAGTGTTGAATCTGATTTGCACCAGCCTGGGAATCCCTAACCGTTAAATCGTCACTACGCCCTAGGACAACTCGCATCGGGGCGAAGGGCTCCATCCAATCAGGGCTCACTCCCGTCCGCGCAAACGGCCGCCAAGGACATCGGCCCGCGCAAGGGTCTCGGCCGCGTGACGATGCAAGTCTTCGTCCGGGACCATCACACGATGATCGCAGCAACCGTCCAACGTGACGTTGATGGGATACCGAAGGGGTCGCATGCGATAAGTTTGCCACGGTCACGGTTGGGTTGGAGGTTTCTGCCTTCCGGTCGACCCGGTATGCTGGATGGGCATGGCTATGAGGGATCATTCTCCCAAAGTGAAGTTGAGACCGGCTGTAACCATGCGCGTCAGCCTAGCAGCGCGGTGATCATCCGTTGTGACCCGGAAGGATCCTCGAGCACGGGGGTTAGATCACTCACCTGGTCCAGGGCGCCGACGACTGGAAGTTCTTTGACCAAGGGGTCCCGTATCCCTTTGAGGGTTGCCTCGACCAAGTCGCCGGCATTGATCGTCGTGAAGGGGCGTTCGAAGTATGGACCAATGACCGGCTCGACCTTGCCGCCGATGCCGTCCGCCAGTTGGCGACGTGCCAGCACAAGATAGGCCGAAGCGAGTGCCTCTCCGCGCTCCTGCCATCCTTCGGCCAGCAAGACCCGCTGCAACAGCGGTGACAGGGTTTCAGCCAGCGTCAGTTTTCCGAACGCACTGCCAAACCACTTCGCGTACGGCGCATAGCGGCGGTCGAGCAGAAAAGCCATACGCATAATGTCACGCACGAGCCGGCTCGCAACCACGCGGGACCCCAGATCATCGCCGACCTGTCCTGCTCGGCCAACAAAGGCCTGCTCCTCGGCAATACGCCGCCACTGACAGGCGATTTTGTAAAGCCACACGTCGTCAGGGAAATAGGCCAGTGCCGTCCGGGCGCGTGTCAACCGTTTGTCGTCATCGTGGAAAACGGCGCCTGCCGTGAAGGCGAGCAGCCGCTGTTCGGCGAAGCCCAGCCACAGCAAGGGAGCAAGGTTGTCGGCGGACCGAACGGCCAGAAGCCGTTCCAGCGTGGCCTCAAGGGTGTGGAATTCGAGGCCATGCTCAATCGCGCCTGCCGCCTCCAGGCCATTTGCAGGAGGATGTGGGCGGCTCCGCCAGCCGATAGGTTCACCAAGGTAGCTGGTGGGCGCCGCCTGCGTGAACTCAACGACCAACCGTCGGGCATGGTCGTTGAATCCATCGGTGCACAAGAAGACGTGGACCCGAGGACCCCAGTTGTGATCCCTGGAAACCTCGTCGTCTAAACCAAGCAGCTCCGATCCAAATCCGATCAACGCCGCTGAACGTGGGAGTTCCGGTGCAACACTGGTCAACCAGGGCCTGACAATATCCGCGTAGAAGCGACGCGACAACTCAATCCCCTGCATGACCTCTCCTCCGTTCAGGCCGCACATGATCCTTTGCGGACACTGCGAAGTGCAGCATCAAGACCCGCAGGCTCAAGGGTTTTCGTCAATTCGTTTTCGCAGGATATCGGGCGTTTCGGCAACCCGTCAGCCTGTTGACAACCTTGGTTGAGCTGGGGGTTTTGTGATTCATTGGGACATGTTGAATAAACCTGCTCCCGAACAGACAACAATCGAGATGGTGATGCTTGCTTCATGGCGATCTCCTTGCGGTCAAGGCAATCGCAACAAGGGCTGTAAGCGACAATTATGTGATATCAGCGATTATACGCTGGCTTTCGTTCCGATAAACCAAACGATGCAGGAGGTCGCGATGCGCTCAGCGCCCCCCGCGATCGATCGAGTGCTGACAGCGCATATCGTTGTGAACGCTCGAAAAATCTGGCGATTCTGCCAGTGAGTTCACGGCGTGAACCCGTAGAACCGTAGAAGCGCAGACTCCACAAGTTTTGTTCCAGCAGCGAGCCCGACACCCCATGCGCCCGAGGCTGCTTTCCCGGCCATCTTCCCGATCCAAGCAGTTACTTTCGGGCCAAATTTTCCCGGCGCAACAATTTGCTTTTCTTCCCCTATTGCTCTTTCTATCTCGTCAAGATCACCAGGTTCTATTTTGGCTTCAGATAACGCGTTGCGGAGCTCAGCGACGGAGCCTGCCCCGTTCACAATTGAAATCGTGGACTTCTCGGCAACACCCACCAAGTTGGCTTGGCCGTTTATAGTCGTATTGAAAATCTGAGATAGGTTTTCTTTCATTCCCCGGTCCGTCGTTGTCATACCAGCCACGTCCCCAGCAGTTGGATAGGTTTTGGCCAGTTTCAGAGTGAAATCGAGTACGCGCGTTTTGACTATATCGGGGATGGCGAGTGCAGCCATAGCCGAGATCTCACCCCAAAACTGCAGGCATTGATAGTCTTCAAACACCTTGTCGTGAAGAAACATAGCCATATTGTCGTAATTAACACGCAAGGCACCACTTTCACTCATGCCGCGCCTATCATCGAGCGTGCTTATTGCTCCTCGAAACTGATAGATCTCAATATTCGGTCGCTTTGAAACTTTTCCCACAATATGCTGTGGGATCGGCGCATTTGTAATTTGCCGCCCAAACGAGGCAACGAAGTTGCCCTTGAAGTTCATCGACAATCGGCGGTAATCAGGCACCTCTTCACTCTCAGGATAGCCGTTTAGTTCGTGCCTGACCCAATCCTCTAGCAGAAGACTTTCGATGCGCGATGCCAACAAAAGGCATTTGCGGAGCAGCGATGAAGTAGTGCTCGCTTGATCGACGGCATCATTCTGAATTTCGTGCAGAAGTCCCATTGATTCCTCACAATGCCCAAATGGCAGAAAAAACTTAGCAGACAGAGGAACATATCGCCTGCTTACTGCAACCGCATTGTCCCCTTCTTCCTATGCCGCTGCCGTCAGTCTCTCACCAGCGATCCTGTATGAGATCGCTTCGGCGAGATGGATGCGGCCGACCGTCGGCTTGCCGTCGAGATCGGCAAGGGTGCGGGCGACCTTCAGCACGCGGTGGTAACCGCGGGCGGAGAATTTCATCTTTTCGGCGGCGTCGCGCAGCAACTGCAGGCCGCTGGCATCGGGCTCGGCCAGTTTCTCGATCATCGCGGTGGAGCAGCGGGCATTGGTGCCGATGCCCTTTGCGCCGGTGCTTTCGAAGCGCTCCTGCTGGATCTCCCGGGCGCGGGCGACGCGGCGGGCGACGTCGGCGCTGGTTTCGGCCGCCATCGGCCGGATGAGATCGGCGGCAGAGACGGCAGGGACGTCGATGCGGATATCAATGCGGTCCATCAGCGGGCCGGAGATGCGGGCCTGGTAATCGCTCATGCAGCGCGGGCCGCGGGCGCAGGTATGACCGGGCTCACCCGCCATGCCGCAGCGGCAAGGGTTCATCGCCGCGATCAGCTGGAATTTCGCCGGATAGGAGACGCGGTGATTGGCGCGCGCAATGACGCATTCGCCGCCTTCGAGCGGCTGGCGCAGCGCATCGAGCGCCTGCGGCGTGAATTCGGGAAACTCGTCGAGAAAGAGCACGCCGTGATGGGCAAGCGAGGCTTCGCCGGGACGGGCGCGCAGGCCGCCGCCGACGAGGGCCGCCATGGTGGCGGAATGATGCGGGGTGCGGAAGGGCCGGCGATCCGAAAGCTTGCCGCCGGAGAGTTGGCCGGCGATGGAATGGACCATCGACACCTCCAGCAGCTCGGCGGGCGAAAGCGGCGGCAGGATCGATGGCAGCCTGGCCGCCAGCATCGACTTGCCGGAGCCGGGAGGACCGACCATCAGCAGATTATGGCCGCCGGCGGCCGCCACTTCGAGCGCGCGCTTGGCGCTTTCCTGGCCCTTGATCTCGGCAAGGTCCGGCAGGTTTGCGGCATTGGCGCGGATCGACGCTTCCGGCCTGGACAGGACCTGAGTGCCGCGGAAATGATTGGCAAGGGCGATCAGGCTGCGGGGGGCGAGAATATCGACGTCGGCGCCTGCCCAGGCGGCTTCGGCACCGCTTTCGGCCGGGCAGATCAGCCCCTTGCCGAGCGCATTGGCGCCGATCGCGGCCGGCAGCGCGCCTGATATGGCGGCGATCGTTCCATCGAGGTTGAGTTCGCCGACAACGACAAAATCCGACAGTGCATCGGCGGGAATGGCGCCGAGGGCGGCCATCAGGGCAAGCGCGATCGGCAGATCGAAATGCGAGCCTTCCTTCGGCAGATCGGCCGGCGCCAGATTGACCGTCACGCGCTTGGCCGGCAGCGCCAGGCCGGAGGCGTGGAGGGCCGCCTGCACGCGCTCGCGGCTTTCGGCAACAGCCTTGTCAGGCAGGCCGACGATCTGCATGCCGACCTTTCCGGGCGCGACCATGACCTGGACCTCGACCGGCACACCTTCGATGCCCTGAAATGCAACCGTACTGACACGCGCGACCATCAACCCATCCCCTTGCCGCAAATTTTATAGCCCGCCCTGCGGCCTTTATTCGATACTTGTCGTGGTCCCCAGAACCGCTACGCACTTTTGGGCGACATGCATCAAGGCCAACGGTTGCAATTTGGCATGGACGCAGGAATAAAACAAGAACAATCAAAGAACGTAGTCAGGCACCCGCTGTGACCTTGGTTGTGTTCGGTCGCGGGACCAGAACGGTCAGCGGCGGCTGGCTCAGCCGCGCTTGCGCTCGATCGCATCCCAAAGCAGGCTCGCGATATCGGCGCCGCCGAATTTCTTGACCTCGCGGATGCCGGTGGGCGAGGTGACGTTGATCTCGGTCATGTAATCGCCGATCACATCGATGCCGACGAGCAGGAAGCCGCGTTCCCTCAGCGCCGGACCGATGCGGGCGCAGATTTCCTGTTCGCGCGGCGTCAGTTCGGTCGCCTCGGCGCGGCCACCGACATGCATGTTGGAGCGGCTGTCGTGTTCGGCCGGAACGCGGTTGATGGCGCCGGCGAATTCGCCGTCGACCAGGATGATGCGTTTGTCGCCCTTGCGCACGTCGGGCAGATATTGCTGAGCAATGAAGGGCTCGCGGAAAAGCTGGCCGAACATTTCCAGCAGCGAGGAGAGATTGCGGTCGTCGCGGGTCGAATGGAAGACGCCGGCGCCGCCATTGCCGTAAAGCGGCTTCAGGATGATATCGCCCATTTCATCGCGGAAGCGGCGGATCTCGGCGGCATCCTTGGTGATCAGCGTCTTCGGCATCAGGTCGGAGAATTCGGTGACGAAGATCTTCTCCGGCGAATTGCGCACCCAGGCCGGATCGTTGACGACGAGCGTCTTCGGGTGGATGCGCTCGAGCAGATGCGTCGAGGTGATATAGGCCATGTCGAAGGGCGGGTCCTGGCGCAGCAGCACGACATCCATGGTGGAGAGATCGACGCGCTCGGGCGCGCCAAGCTCGAAGTGATCGCCCTTGACGTCGCGCAGCACCATCGGCTCGACGCTGGCATAGAGCTTGCCGTCGCGAAAGCTCAGGCGCTCGGGGGTATAGTGGAAGAGCTTGTAGCCGCGCACTTGGGCTTCCAGGCTCATCGCGAAGGTGGAATCGCCTGCGATATTGATGCCGGCGACATGGTCCATCTGGACCGCTACATTGGTGATCTTGGCCATTTCCATCCCTCGCTGAATGCCGGACAGATGTAGGTCGGCCAGATATCAAACGCAACGGTCAATCAAGGGCTTCCGGTCGCAGTTTTCAGGCAGCGATGCCCTGGTTGCCGTTGTTGCGCAGCATGTTGCGGAGACGGTAAGCGATCGCCAAGGGCTTCGGGAAGGGCTTGCGCAGGAAGGCGACCTTGCGGACGTAATTGTCGACCCGCCAGCTTGCCCAGGTTCCTCCAGCGAAAAAGGCGACGTCGCCGGCGCAGAGCGTTCGTTCGGTGCCGTCCTCGGCCGTGATATGGACCTCGCCTTCGAGGATCATCACCGTCTCGTCCCAGCCGAAATACCAGCGGAATTCGCCCGCCGTGCAATCCCAGATCGCCGTCAGCGAGGCCTCGTCATGGCCGCGCGAATGTTCGGCGGTGCGGGCCTGCGGATTGCCGCTGACGATCCAGTCCGGATTGATCGGCGTGGATTTCAGCGGCAGCAGATCGCTCGAGTGCGCGACGAAGGACTTTCCGGCCGGCTTCGCCACCGCATAAGGCACCGAGCGCGCGGCCATGGCGACCGCACTTGCAAACATCAGCTTCCAGGCCATTAAACAACCCCCAATTGTTATCCCTACCGAGTCGATAGCAGAGAGTCGTAAGGACCTGGTTCAAGTGGGGAATAAAAGTTTAACGATCCGGAAATCCGATGGGGCGAAAGGAGGTCAGAAAGCATCAATAAAATGCCGCGGCAGCCGGCCGGGCATGATCGCGACGATATCATAGCGCTGGGAAAGGCGGGCCTGATCCCTCTGGCGGGCGAGCCAGAGATCGCTTGCCGCTCGTATGCGCTTCTGCGCGATGACAGAGACGGCATCGACCGCCGCGGCCTCGCCATGGCGGGCCTTGACCTCGACGAAGACGGCGAGATCGCCCTTGCGGGCGATGATATCGATCTCGCCGAGCCGGGTGCGGTGGCGCAGCGCCAGGATGCGGTAGCCCTTCAGCATCAGGAAGGCAGCCGCGGCATATTCCGACATGCGGCCCCGGCGCAGCGCCTTCCTTCTGATCGCGGTGAGATCACTATCGCCCATCGGCGTTCTTGATCTCCAGCAGCCGCTGATAGAGCACCTTGCGCGGCAGGCCGGTGAGGCGGGCGGCCTCGGTCGCGGCGCCGGCCGTCGGCATCGACTTCGACAGGTCGGCCAGCATGGCTTCGACATCGGCCTCATCGGTCTCGACCGGCTCCGGCGGGCCGATCACCAGGACGATCTCGCCCTTGACGTTTTCCACCTGCTGATAATGGGCGGCAAGGTCGGCAAGCGAGCCGCGACGGAACTCCTCATAGGTCTTGGTCAGCTCGCGGCAGACGGAGGCGGGCCGAGCGCCGCCCAGCACATCCGCGGCGGCCAGAAGCGTTGCGCCGATGCGATGCGGCGATTCAAAGAAGATCAGCGTTGCGGGTGCTGCGGCAAGTTCACCCAGACGGTCGCGACGGGCCTTGTCCTTGGCCGGCAGGAAACCGGCGAAAAGGAAGGCATCGTTCGGCAGGCCGGAGCCGACAAGGGCTGCGAGCGGCGCGGAGGCGCCGGGAATGGGAATGACGCGGTAACCTGCCGCTATCGCCTGCTGCGCCAGCCGATAGCCGGGATCGGAGACCAGCGGTGTGCCGGCATCGGAAACCAGCGCCACCGAGCGGCCGGCTTCGAGCGCCTGCAGCAGCCTTGGGCCGGCCTCATCGGCATTGTGCTCGTGATAGGCGAAGGGACGGTTCTGGATGCCATAGCGGTCGAGCAGCACGCGGGTGACGCGTGTATCCTCGCAGGCAAGCACGTCGGCGCCGGCCAGCGTTTCGAGCGCCCGCAGGGTGATATCGCCGAGATTGCCGATCGGGGTGGCGACGAGATAGAGCGCCGGCTCCAGCGGCCGCGCCGGCACCGTTGCATTGTGCAGGCGGAAGCTTCGCCGGCTGGCGGCGTCCGCTGTCGTTTCCTCATTCATGCCATTTGCTTTCGTCCCGCCGGCTCGTCGCCGGCATCGAAGCCTTTATGGGCGAGCCGCATCGCTTCGGCAAGGGTTCGGATTTCTGTGAGCATTGCTCTGGAAAACCGCAAATGCAGGGGTGCCGGCGTCCATGCCTCTTGCAAAGCAATGCTGAAGTCTGCCATTTTGCCCGTCCACTCCCCCGGCCTCAAGCCGGGACAGCATTCTTCGGGTGCTCGACGCGCCCGGACAGTCACGGTCGAAAGCGGTAGCATCCCATGCGTATTACTATTGAGCGGTCAAACCTGTTGAAATCGCTGAACCACGTCCACCGCGTGGTCGAACGTCGCAACACGATCCCGATCCTGTCCAACGTATTGCTCAAGGCCGACGGCCAGAAGCTCGACATGAAGGCGACCGACCTCGACCTCGAAATCACCGAGGCGACGCCTGCTAGCGTCGAGCAGCCCGGCGCCACCACCGTTCCCGCGCATCTTCTCTACGACATCGTGCGCAAGCTTTCCGACGGCTCGGAAGTGCTGCTTGCCACCAGCACCGATGGCGGCTCGATGACCGTGCAATCCGGCCGCTCGAAATTCTCGCTGCAGTGCCTGCCGGAATCGGACTTTCCGGATCTCACAGCCGGCACCTTCACGCATTCCTTCAAGCTGAAGGCGACCGATCTGAAGATGCTGATCGACCGCACCCAGTTTGCGATCTCGACGGAAGAGACGCGTTATTATTTGAACGGCATCTTCTTCCACACGATCGAGAGCAATGGCCAACTGAAACTCAGGGCGGTTGCGACCGACGGCCACCGGCTGGCGCGCGCCGACGTCGATGCGCCCTCCGGCTCCGAAGGCATGCCCGGCATCATCATTCCGCGCAAGACGGTCGGCGAGTTGCAGAAGCTGGTCGACAATCCCGAAACGATGGTGACCGTCGAGGTCTCCGACGCCAAGATCCGGCTGACGATCGGCTCGATCGTCATGACCTCGAAACTGATCGACGGCACCTTCCCGGATTATCAGCGCGTCATCCCGACGGGCAACGACAAGGAAATGCGCGTCGATTGCACGAGTTTCGCACAGGCTGTCGACCGCGTCTCGACCATCTCCTCCGAGCGCGGACGCGCCGTCAAGCTGGCGCTTTCCGAAGGGCAGCTGATGCTGACCGTCAACAACCCCGATTCCGGCAGCGCGACGGAAGAAGTCGCGGTCGGCTACGACACGGATGCGATGGAAATCGGCTTCAACGCCAAATACTTGCTCGACATAACCGCCCAGCTTTCCGGCGAGGAAGCGATCTTCCTGCTTGCAGATGCCGGCTCGCCGACGCTGATCCGCGACACGGCGGGCGACGATGCGCTTTACGTGCTGATGCCGATGCGCGTCTGAGCGGAACGAAGGCGCCTAGTTTCCGTTTTTCCTCCTGTCAAAATGGAGGATCCCATGAGCAAAAAGACGGGAGCGGTGCGCATCGGCATATCTGGCTGGACCTATGCGCCCTGGCGCGGCCAATTCTATCCGAAGGACCTGCCGCAGAAGCAGGAACTTTCCTATGCCGCCCGGCACTTCCGGTCGATCGAGATTAACGGCACCTTCTACGGATTGCAGCGGCCCGAAAGCTTCGGCCGCTGGCGCGACGAGACGCCGGAGGATTTCGTCTTCGCGGTCAAGGGACCGCGCTTCATCACCCATATGCTGCGGCTGCAGGATATCCAGACGGCGCTCGCCAATTTTCTCGCCTCCGGCGTTTTGCGGCTCGGTCCCAAGCTCGGACCGATCCTCTGGCAATTCCCGCCGAACATGGTCTTCGACCCATCGCTTTTTGAAAGCTTTTTGTCGCTGCTGCCGCACACCCGCGACGCGGCGATAGCGCTGGCGAAACGGCACGACTGGCATATCAAGGGACCGGCCTGGCTTACATGCGACGGGCATCAGCCGATCCGGCATGCGCTGGAGATCCGCCACGAGAGCTTCCGCTCACCCGCCTTCATCGAGATGCTCAGGCGGCACAAGGTCGCTCTCGTCTGCGCCGATACGGTGAAATGGCCGCTGCTGATGGATATCACCGCCGATTTCATCTACTGCCGCCTGCATGGCTCCGAAAAGCTCTATGTCAGCGGCTACGAGGACGAAGCGCTCGACATTTGGGCGCAACGTATCCGCGCCTGGGCAAGCGGTGGAGAGCCTGAGCATGCGACGCGGGTGCTTGCCCCTGTCCCGGCGCGCGCCAAGGGCCGCGACGTCTATCTCTATTTCGACAATACCGATGTGAAGCTGCGCGCGCCTGTTGATGCCGATCATTTGAGCCAAAGGCTTGCCGATCTCATGCCCGGTTCAGCGCCGAAAGCCGCATGAACTGTTGACGCCGATGTCCCTGTTGCGAAAATCCTTGTCCCTTAAGCGACAAGCGGCATATTAAGGCATTCGATCAACATGCGGATGGGTGGAGAATGAGCTTACGGGTCAAGGTGAAGGAACGGTTCGGGAAGAGGTTCGACGACGAGATCCGCTTCTTCAGGGGCATGATGCAGGGGCCGAAGACGGTGGGCTCGATCGTGCCGACGTCCTCGATCACCGCCAAGCGCATGGCAAGCGTCGTCGATATCCATTCCGGGCTGCCGGTGCTCGAACTCGGACCGGGCACGGGCGCCATCACCAAGGCCATTCTCGGCCGCGGCGTTCGTCCGGAAAATCTCGTTGCAATCGAATATTCGACGGATTTTCATAAACATCTGCAGCGGACCTATCCCGGCGTCCACTTCATCAACGGCGACGCTTTCGATCTTCAGACCACCCTTGGCAATTTCAGTGGTCTCACCTTCGATTCCGTCGTCTCGGGCATTCCGCTTCTGAATTTCCCGATGGCGAAGCGCATCTCGCTGCTCGAAAGCCTGCTCGATCGACTGCCGGCCGGCCGGCCGATGGTACAGATTTCCTATGGCGCGATCTCGCCGATCGCCGCCAATCCCGACCGCTACCATATCCAGCATTTCGACTTCGTCATGCGCAATATTCCGCCGGCGCAGCTCTGGATCTATAAGCGCGGCTGAGATGTTCGGGATCTACATCACCCATCCGCAGGTCAGGATCGACGCCAACGTGCCCGTGCCGAAATGGGGGCTTTCCGATGTCGGCGCAGCGCGCGCGCGCAAAGCAGCCGAGAGCGGCTGGGCGAGGCAATTGCGGCGCATCGTCTCCAGCGACGAGACGAAGGCGATCGAAACGGCCGAAATCCTGGCGGAAGCTTCCGGCGTGACCGTCGAGATCGTCCGTGCCATGCACGAAAACGACCGCTCGGCCACCGGCTTCCTGCCGCCGCCGCAATTCGAAGAAGCAGCAAACCGGTTCTTTGCCCATCCGGAACAGAGCTTCAAAGGCTGGGAGCGCGCCGTCGATGCGCAGGCCCGCATCGTCGAGGCCGTGAACGCCGTTCTTGCCACGCATGATGCGACGGCGCCGATCGCCTTTGTCGGCCATGGCGGCGTGGGCACGCTGCTCAAATGCCATCTGGTGGGCCGGCCGATCTCCCGCGACCGCGACCAGCCGGGCGGCGGCGGCAATCTCTATGCTTTCGGCCTTGCGGATCGCCGCTTATCATGCGACTGGACACCCATCGAAGACTGGCAGGGGTGACCTCAGATGGACGCACGCGAGCGGTTGATCGTCGGCCTGGATGTTCCAACGATCGGCGAGGCGGAAAGACTGGTTTCCACGCTCGGCGACGACATTCTCTTCTACAAGATCGGCTATCAGCTGGTCTTTGCCGGCGGCCTGGAATTCGCCCGCGATCTTGCCGCTAGCGGCAAGAAGATCTTTCTCGACATGAAGCTGCTGGACATCGACAACACCGTTGCCTCCGGCGTCGAGAACATCGCCAAGATGGGCATGTCGATGCTGACGTTGCATGCCTATCCGAAGGCGATGAAGGCGGCGGTCGAGGCCGCGACCGGCTCCGGCCTCTGCCTGCTCGGCGTCACCGTGTTGACCTCGATGGATGCCGATGACCTTGCCGAGGCCGGCTACAGCCAGGATCCGCACAGCCTGGTGCTGCGCCGCGCCGAACAGGCGCGCGCGGCCGGCATGGGCGGTATCGTCTGCTCGGCGGAGGAAGCGGCTGGGGTGCGCGAGATCGTCGGACCCGACATGGCGATCGTCACCCCCGGCATTCGCCCCGATGGCAGCGACAAGGGCGACCAGAAGCGGGTGATGACGCCTTTCGACGCACTGAAGGCGGGGGCGACGCATCTCGTCGTCGGCCGGCCTGTCGTCAAGGCGCCGGATCCCCGAGATGCCGCCCGCGCGATCCTCAGCGAAATGGTGAGCGCGCTCTGGCCGGCAAATCGCTAACCAGATTCAACGACAATAGGGAGAAGACTATGGCTAAAGGATACTGGATCGCCCGCGTCGACGTTCGCGATGCCGAGCGCTACAAGGATTACGTGACGGCGGCCAAGCCGGCCTTCGAAAAATATGGCGCGAATTTTCTGGCGCGCGGCGGTGCCTTCACCGAACTCGAGGGCAAGGCGCGCGTCCGCAACGTGGTGATCGAATTTCCCTCGATGCAGCATGCGGTCGACTGCTATAATTCGCCGGAATACCAGATCGCCGCGAAAATCCGCCAGGAAGTCGCGGATGCGGAAATGGTCGTCGTCGAGGGCGTCTAGAGCGCGGTCATATCCTAAAAAACTGACGGCGTGATGGGCCTTCCCGTCGCGCCGGGATTCGGCTAAGACGGAGCCAATCAAGCATTCCGCAAAGCCTTTCGAGGAGCCTGCCATGACCCTTGCCAACCTGCCGCCGCTCGTCACCGTGTTCGGAGGGTCCGGCTTCGTGGGCAGGCACGTGGTTCGGGCGCTGGCCAAGCGCGGCTATAACATCCGCGTCGCCGTGCGCCGTCCCGATCTCGCCTTCTTCCTGCAGCCGCTCGGCAATGTCGGCCAGATCTCCTTCGTGCAGGCGAACCTGCGCTATCGCAGCTCGATCGACCGCGCCGTCGACGGTGCGAGCCACGTCGTCAACTGCGTCGGCATTCTGCACGAGACCGGCCGCAACACCTTCGACGCCGTGCAGGAATTCGGCGGTCGTGCGATTGCCGAGGCGGCGCGCGGCGCAGGTGCGACGCTGACGCATATTTCGGCGATCGGCGCCGACGCGAAGTCCGATTCGGACTATGGCCGCACCAAGGGCCGCGCCGAAACGGCCATCCTCTCGGTCAAGCCCGATGCAGTGATCTTCCGTCCGTCGATCGTCTTCGGACCGGAGGACAGCTTCTTCAACAAGTTTGCCGAGATGGCGCGCATGTCGCCGATCCTGCCGCTCGTCGGCGGCGGCAAGACGAAATTCCAGCCTGTCTATGTCGAGGATGTCGCCGAGGCCGTCGCCCGCGCCGTCGACGGCAAGGTCGCCGGCGGCAAGGTCTATGAGCTTGGCGGGCCTGAGGTGCTGAGCTTCCGCGAATGTATCGAGACGATGCTGAAGGTAACGTGCCGCAAGAACCGGCTGGTATCCCTGCCCTTCGGCATCGCTTCGATGATCGGCAGCATCGCTTCGCTGGTCCCCTTCATAACGCCGCCGATCACGCCGGATCAGGTGCGCCTGCTGAAGCGCGACAACATCGTGTCCCGGGAAGCCGAGGCGGAAGGCCGCACGCTGAAGGGCCTCGGCATTGCGCCCACCATGGTGGCATCGGTGCTCGGCTCCTATCTCGTGCACTATCGTCCGCACGGCCAGTACACCGGCACCGGCAAGGCCGCCTAAGACTTTTCCAGACGATGAGGCTTTTCCAGCCGATGAAACTTGGCCGTCTGCGGATGCCGCGGGCGGCCTTTTGGCCTTGCCGTGTCCTGCAAAGCCCGGCGCAAGTTTGAAGTGTTCTGGTGCTCGGCATATTCAGCGGCGTTGCATAAAAGACGCATCGGAATTTTTGTGGAATTAACGCCAAATTTAGCAGGAACGTTTATTGCTATTTGTCATTCCACTGACTACCAAACCCGCGCGTCTTCCAACGGACTCAACGCCTGCGAAAAGCGTGCGGCAATCACTGTGAAAGGCATTTCTCGATGGGCAAGTCAATCGCGCTCCTGTTTGCGTGTGCGGCGCTGGTTATCCTTGCAGGCTCTTTCGTTGCGCCCGGTTCGGTCGCGGCAGTAAAGGGCGATTGCTCGCCGGCCTACGGCGTCGATCCTTGCTCGACGGCTTCGATCATCCATTGACGAAAGGCCGGCCCTGCGCCGGCATTCTGCTCCCAGCAAGCAGTCATCGGAACGCCTGAAATAGCGCGTTCACAATGAACGCTCAACCCTGCCTGCTTCAAGCGGCGGCGGGCTCTTATCCTCTCAATATCGCCTATCTGAAAGATTGGCGGCTTCTGCCGGCAACAGAGTGTCTGTTCGGAGTCCGACGGGGCATTTGCATTCGCGCCGGGAGTTGCGCGAATGCAATGCAGGACGATGTCTCAGGCAATCAAGCCGGTCGCGGCCATGCCGAGCAGCAAAACACCGAGAATGATGCGGTAGATTGCAAACAGCGTAAACCGGTTGCTCCTGATATAGGCCAGCAGCCATTTGACGGCGATGAAGGCGACGATCGTGGACACGACGAAGGCAATGCCGAGCGCCGTCCAGTCTTCACCTGCCGCTCCGCCATCCCTGAACGTCTTCAGCAATTCATAGCCGCTTGCGGCGTACATTGTGGGAATGCCGACGAGAAAGGCGAATTCGGTCGCCGCAGCGCGGTTGCCCGTGCCTGCCAGCATGGCAACGAAGATCGTGGCGCCGGAGCGCGAGGTTCCCGGGAAGACGCCGGCAACGATCTGGGCGATGCCGACCAGGATGGCGACAAGCCAGGTGATCTCTTTATGGGGCGGCCTGCGGGCGGCGGCCCACTCGGCAAAGATCATCCAGATACCGCCGATGATGAGCGCCCAGGCAATCGGTGTTGCGGTCTCCGGCAGTTCAAAGCCGAGCCTCTTGACGACAAGTCCGAGAATGGCGGTGATGAGAAAGGCAGCGATCAGCTTGGCGGCATAATCACGATTGATCGGGTCGCGCCAGCCGAGCACCAGATCCACCAGACGACGCCAGTAAATGATGGTGACGGCGAGGATGGCGCCTGCCTGAATGACGATGTTGAACATGTCCGACCGGTGGCCGAGCCATTGCTCCGCAATGATGAGATGGCCGGTGCTCGAGATCGGCAGAAACTCGGTGATCCCCTCTATGATACCGAGAATGATAGCACTTATATAATCCATACATTGTCTCCGGTTTAAAGTTCGGCCGGGCCTGAACGCTTGGGTCGATCAGGCCGCCGTTTCTAATCATTCGTTAGACCGTGTTTCGCCATTGTCAGATGGCGTAAAATCCGATTCGCTTGTATTGGCGGGGCCAAGCTCCTATAGCTTCAACCAATGAGTCATGACTAGGGCGCTATAATCGAGCTGCCACACAGTCCTGTAACAGCAATCACAAAGCCCGAGTATCGATGCCCACGCTTTATCATCATCCCATGTCATCCGCATCTCGCTTCGTCCGGCTGATCCTGGCGGAATACGGCTATCAGGCGGATCTGATCGAGGAGCAGACATGGGAGAAACGCCGGGATTTCCTGGCGCTCAATCCGGCCGGCACGCTGCCGGTTTATGTCGACGACAGCATGCGCGCGCTCTGCGGCGCGAGCGTTATTTCCGAATATCTGGACGAAACGCATGGCGTCTTGAAGCGCGACCGGCGGCTGCTCGCCGAAGACCCTTTCCAGCGAGCGGAAATCCGCCGGCTGACCGAATGGTTCATGCAGAAGATGGAAAACGACGTGACCAAACCGCTCGCGCGCGAGCGTGTCTATAAGTTGCAGATGACCGCCGATCAGGGCGGCGGAGCACCGGATTCGAAGGTTTTGCGCACGGCACGCGCGAATATCCGCCAGCATATGCGCTATCTCACCTGGCTTGCCGGCTCGCGTCAGTGGCTGGCGGGTGAGCGGATGAGCTATGCCGACCTTGCCGCCGCGGCCTCGATCTCGATCCTCGATTATCTCGGCGAGATCGAGTGGGCGGATTCGCCCGTCGTCAAGGACTGGTACCAGCGGCTGAAGTCGCGTCCCTCCTTCCGGCCGATGCTGACCGAGCGCGTACGCGGCCTGACACCGGTTTCACACTATGCCGATCTGGATTTCTGACGAGGGCTCTTCATGCCCGAACCTGACAATGATGACAAAGAGCGCCGCCGCCGCGACAATTTGACCGAGTTTGTCCGGGCGGAATCTGCCGCCAAGGGCTTCGATCTCTGCCGCATCACGCGCCCGGATGCGATCCCTGAAGCCAAGGAGCGTCTCGGCCAGTTCATCGATGCCGGGCGCCACGGGACGATGGGCTGGATGGCGGAGACGCGCGACCGGCGCGGCGATCCCCGCACGCTCTGGAGCGAGGTGCGCTCCGTCGTCGTCTTCGGCCTCAATTACGCCCCGGATGAAGATCCCCGCGCTATCCTCGACAAGCCGGACAAGGCAGCGATTTCGGTCTATGCCCGCAACCGCGATTATCACGACGTCATCAAGGGCCGGCTGAAGGAGATCGCCACGCGCTTCGCGGCGCGGGCGGGCGCCGATGTGAAGGTCTTCGTCGATACGGCGCCGGTGATGGAGAAACCGCTGGCGGAGGCAGCCGGGCTCGGCTGGCAGGGCAAACACACCAATCTCGTCAGCCGCGTTCATGGCTCCTGGCTGTTCCTCGGCACGATGTTCACCACCGCCGATCTTGCCGTCGACGCGTCGGAGACCGATCATTGCGGCTCCTGCCGAGCCTGCCTCGACATCTGTCCGACGGCTGCCTTTCCGGCGCCTTACCAGATCGATGCGCGGCGCTGCATCTCCTATCTGACCATCGAGCACAAGGGGCCGATCGATGCCGATTTGCGCGTGCTGATCGGCAACCGCATCTATGGCTGCGACGACTGTCTTGCCGCCTGTCCCTGGAACAAGTTCGCAAGCTCCGCCTCCGAGATGAAGCTCAAGGCGCGGGAAGATCTGAAGGAGCCGTCGATCGCCTTTCTGCTGACGCTCGACGATGCCGCCTTCCGCACCTTCTTCAGCGGCTCGCCGGTGAAGCGGATCGGCCGCGACCGTTTCGTCCGCAACGTGCTGATCGCCGCCGGCAATTCCGGCGACAAAGCGCTCATCGGGCCATGTCGCGGGCTTTCGGAGGATCCCTCGCCCGTGGTGCGCGGCATGGCGGTCTGGGCGCTCTCGCGGCTGATGGAGGCTGGCGAATTTGCGGCCTTTGCCGCACAAAGGGCGGACGAGAGCGATGACGACGTATTGAACGAATGGCGATTGGCGGGAGTGGGCTGATGCATGTGATGATCTTTGGCTGCGGTTATTCCGGCACGGCAATCGCCAAGGCCTTTGCCGGCGACGGCGTGCGGGTTTCCGGCACCACGCGCTCGCCTGACAAAGTGGAAGTCCTCCGCGAATACGGCATCGAAGCATTCCTTTTCGACGGACAGAGCATGGAAGAGGAACTGCGCCAGGCTTTGGAAGGCGTCACTCATCTGGTGCAGTCGATTGCCCCTGGAAAGGCCGACCCGTTGCTACGGCTGCTCGGTAAAGACGGCGCACGTCTGCTGCCGAAGCTCGAATGGATCGGCTACCTCTCCACCGTCGGCGTCTATGGCGATCACCAGGGCGCCTGGGTGGACGAGGAAACGCCGTGCCTGCCGGTTTCCGGGCGGTCGACCGAGCGGCTCGAGGCGGAAGAGGGCTGGTTGGCTATGGGCCGGGAGCGCAGCGTGCCGGCGGCGGTGCTTCGCCTTTCCGGCATCTATGGGCCGGGCCGCAACGCCTTCTGCAATCTGGACAAGGGCACGGCGCGACGGCTGATCAAGAAGGACCAGGTGTTCAACCGCATCCGCGTCGAGGATATTGGTGCGGCGACACGTTTCCTGTCGGAGCGCGGCCTCGGCGGCATCTATAATGTCACCGACGACCGGCCCGGCCCGCCGCAGGATGTGATCGTCGAGGCAGCCCGCCTGATGGGCGTCGAACCGCCGCCGGAACAGGCGTTCGAGACCGCGGAACTGACGCCGATGGCGCGCACTTTCTACGGCGAGAACAAGCGGGTTTCGAATGCGAAACTGAAGGCTGCCGGCTTCGAATTCTCCTTCCCGAACTATCCTATGTCGCTTGCGCAATTGTGGCAGGATGGCCGCTGGCGTGGGGAGTAGAACTCAGTCCTGTTTGCGACGGATACGCTCACCCAAAATGAGTAGGAAATTCCTACTTTCCCGCTTTGGCCGGACAATTTTCGCCGCATCTTATGGTTAACGGCCTTTGAATTTGCCCAAATGTGGCAGTAAATATGGCGAAATCGAAAAAATATTTTCGCGATTTTCGTGACGCGATGGCGTTAACCATCCCTTCGGAAAATTCGTTCGGATTTTAGCTGATTCTATTAGCTTTTTTCCACGTTTGGCGACGGCGCGCATTCCTGAAATCTCGTCATCACACTCACGAATGTTGCAGATTGTAATATTCCGTGAATTGCTGCGGCACTTTTTCGCCACTTTTTCACAGATTTAAGCCCCGCCACCCTGCAAGGGCGTGAGTTCAATAGTTGAGGGATACTCTGTTGTGAAGAAAATACGTCGTTCTATTATCGCCGCTGTAACTATTGCAGCCTGTTCTTCCATGCTTCCGGCGGAAGGTTTTGCTGGCAATGGCTGTGGCGGTGCTTCATGGTACGCACTTCGCTCCAAAACTGCTTCCGGGGAACGTATGAATCCAGCCATCTTGACTGCCGCACATCGTTCACTTGCTTTCGGCACCAAGGTGAAGGTCACCAACCGCAACAATGGCCGCACCGTCGTCGTTCGTATCAACGATCGTGGTCCGTTCATCCGTGGTCGTGTGATCGACCTGTCGCGCGCCGCCGCCCAGAATATCGGCATGGTGAGCTCCGGCACTGCGAAGGTCTGCTACCAGGTCGTCAGCTGAGGTCAGCACTGACTGCGCCGGAAGCGGCGCTTGCTCTTGCCGTCAATCGCGGTTACCACCCGGTTGAGACTTGTGAACAATCCGCTGCGTGACACTCGCGTTTGCGCTGATCGTTCCCACGCCACGGCAACAGGAGACATGTGAATGCGTCTGGGCGGCCGCCTCGAAGGGGCGATTTCTGTGCTCGCGGACATCGATGCCCGCAAGCGGCCCGTCGCCGACGCGCTGAAGGACTGGGGCCTCGCGCACCGCTTCGCCGGTTCCGGCGATCGTGCTGCGATCGGCAACATCGTCTATGACGCACTGCGCATGCGGCTTTCCCACGCCTGGCTGATGGATGACGACAGTGCTGCGGCCATTGCCCATGCCGTCATGTTCCGCCAATGGGGTTTCACGCCTGACAGTCTTGCCACTGAGCTGGCGGATGACAAGTTTGCGCCGGCGCCGCTTTCAGCCGACGCCGTCTCTGCCTTTCAAAGCCGCTCGCTCGACGATGCGCCGCCGCATATTCGCGGCGATATTCCCGAATGGGTGCAATCCTCCTTCGAACAGGCCTTCGGCGCCGGCTGGCTCGCCGAGGCACAGGCACTCGCCGCCCGCCCGACGCTCGATCTGCGCGCCAACCTGCTCAAAGCCTCCCGCGACAAGGTCGTCAGGGCGCTCGAAAGAGCCAACGCGCATGCAGCGAAGATCGCCCGCTACGGCATCCGGATTGCCGCCGGCGAAGGCGCCTCGCGTCTTCCCAACGTGACAGCCGAGCTTTCGTTCCAGAAAGGCTGGTTCGAAGTTCAGGACGAGGGATCGCAGATCGTCGCCGACCTGGTGCTCGCCCATGATGGCGAACAGGTTCTCGACTATTGCGCCGGCGGCGGCGGTAAGACGCTCGCCATGGCGGCGGCCATGCAGAACAAGGGACAGGTTCACGCCTATGACGCCGACCGCAAACGACTGGCGCCGATCATTGAGCGGCTGAAGCGGGCGGGCACACGCAATGTCCAGGTGCATGACGACGCCAGGGCGCTCTCCGCCCTTGCCGGACGCTGCGACAAGGTGCTGGTCGACGCGCCCTGCACCGGCACCGGCACGTGGCGCCGCCGCCCCGATACGAAGTGGCGGCTGACGGCGAAGAACCTCGACGAGCGCACCGCCCAGCAGCAGGACGCGCTGGCGCAGGCGAGCGGCTTCGTCAAATCAGGCGGCGATCTGATCTATGTCACCTGCTCGGTCCTGCCCCAGGAAAACGAGGAACAGGCGCGCCGCTTCACGGCTGACAATCCTGATTTTCAGATCGTCAGTGCCCTGCCCGCCTGGGAAGCCCTGTTCGGCAAGGATGCCCCGCGTCCGCATTCTTCCGACGGCCTGACGGTGACTTTGACACCCGCCTCCACCGATACCGACGGCTTCTTCTTCTGCCGTATGCAGCGCAAAGGCTGACGCGGTTTAGCGGAGGCCTACGCAGCTGCCGGTTTTCAAGCAAATGCCGTTCAAAAATGACCGGTTAGCCGTGCCTGTCTATTCTTAAAATCATTCCAAACTAGAGAATTTGACACCAGTTTGCTTTTGCGCGAAGAGACGGAGCCCGATTAGACGGAAAATCCCGTCACAGGAGAGGATCATGACGCTCAACCGCAAATTCCGCGCAGCCGTGCTGGCGATCGCCCCCGCCGCCCTGCTCGCCCTTCCCGTGCATGCCGAGACCGATGCTGCTAGCGTAGTGAAACACTATGCCGACGTGGCGCATGCGAAATACGAGGACTCGCTGACGACGGCCAAGGCGCTCGACGCCGCGATCGACGCCTTCCTGAAGGCGCCGACCGACGCGACGCTCAAGGCCGCCAGGGACGCCTGGATCAAGGCACGCGTCCCCTACCAGCAGACGGAAGTCTATCGCTTCGGCAATCCAGTCGTCGACGACTGGGAAGGCAGGGTCAACGCGTGGCCGCTCGATGAAGGCCTGATCGACTATGTCGATGCCTCCTACGGCACCGAGAGCGATGAAAATTCTCTCTACGTGGCAAATGTCATCGCCAACAAGACGATCAAGATCGACGGCAAGGATGTCGACGCCTCCAAGCTGACGCCAGAATTCCTCTCCGGCACGCTCGCCGAGGCAGGCGGCATCGAAGCCAATGTCGCGACCGGCTATCACGCCATCGAGTTCCTGCTCTGGGGTCAGGATCTGAACGGCACGGGTCCCGGCGCCGGCGATCGTCCCGCAACCGATTACGACCTCAAGAATTGCACGCACGGCAATTGCGACCGCCGCGCCGAATATCTGAAGTCCGCCTCCACCCTGCTGGTTTCCGACCTGCAGGAAATGACCGACAACTGGAAGCCGGATGGCGCTGCGACGAAGAATGTCGAAGCCGATCCGAAGGCAGGCCTTGTGGCGATCCTGACGGGCATGGGTTCGCTTTCCTACGGCGAGCTTGCCGGCGAGCGCATGAAGCTCGGCCTGCTGCTGCACGATCCGGAAGAAGAGCATGATTGCTTCTCGGACAATACCTACAACTCGCATCTCAACGACGCGATCGGCATTGCTGCCGCCTATACCGGCAATTATACCCGCGTCGACGGCACCAAGCTCAGCGGCCCGTCGCTGCACGATCTGGTGGCCGCCAAGGACAAGGCGCTCGATGCCGAAGTGGAAGGCAAGCTCAACAAGACGCTCGATGCGATGAATGCCATGGCAAAGCGCGGCGAGACGGTCGAAAAGTACGACCAGATGATCGGCGAAGGCAACAAGGACGGCAACGCCGTTGTCCAGGCCGCCATCGACGGGCTGATCGACCAGACGAAATCGGTGCAGCGCGTTATTGCCGCACTCGATCTCGGCACGGTTCAGCTTGAAGGTTCCGACAGCTTGGATAATCCTAACGCCGTCTTCCAATAAGCAAAAAGGCGGGCCGCTTCGAAAGCCGGAGCGGCCCGGACCCTGAAATGTCGCATGCCCCGGCCCGCCGATTTTTTGCCAGCGCAACGCTCTGCGCAACGCTTGCCGGTTTTTCCGTCAGCATCGCCGCCGGTTTCGATCTGCCGAGCAAACGCACCGACCTCTCCGAGGCCGATCTGAAACGCGTCGCCGATGTGACGCGGCCGACAGCGGATTTTTCCAAGGCCGAACAATACGAAGCCATGCAGGCGGGTGCGACAACCTCGATCGATCCCGTCACCGAAGACAGCTTCTCGCATATTTCGGCCAATATTCCCTTCGAGGAAGAGCAGAATTTCAAGCTCGGCAATGCGCTCTTCCGCAAGCTCTGGGTGTCCGCTCCTTCCTCGACGCAGGCTTCCGATGGTCTTGGGCCGCTGTTCAACGCCCGCTCCTGCATGAGCTGCCATGTCAATGACGGCCGCGGCAGACCGCCGGAGGGAGGTCCGAGCGCCACCTCGATGTTCCTGAGGCTTTCGCGCGCCGCCACGACGCCGGAGGAAGAAACGGCGGTCGCAAGTGCCGATGTCGTCAATTTTCCCGATCCAGTCTACGGCCATCAGCTGCAGGACCTCGCCGTTCCCGGGCTTGCCGCCGAAGGGAAGATGGCGATCAGCTACCGCGACGAGAGGGTGACGCTTGGCGACGGCGAGACCGTATCGCTGCGCCGGCCGAGTTATGCGGTGACGAACCTTGGCTATGGGCCGCTCGATCCCGCGACGACGATTTCGCCGCGTGTCGCCTCGGCGATGATCGGCCTCGGACTGATCGAGGCCATTCCCGAGGCCGATATCCTTGCCCATGCCGATCCTGACGATGCCGACGGCGACGGCATTTCGGGGAAGGCTGCGGTTGTGCGCGACCATCGCAGCGGCAAGATCGCGCTCGGCCGCTTCGGCTGGAAGGCGCAGAACGCCACGGTGCGCGACCAGAGTGCGGATGCCTTCGCCAACGATATCGGCATCTCGACGCCCGATCACCCGGATGCGCAGGGCGATTGCACCAAGGCGGAAGAGACATGCCTCGATATGCCGACCGGCGTGCAGAAACGGCTGGGCGCAGAAGAAGCGCCGGGTCCCATTCTCGACCTCGTCACCTTCTATTCCGGAAATCTTGCCGTTCCGGCACGGCGCAAGGCGAGTTTCCCTGAGACGCTGCAGGGCAAGCGGATTTTTTACGAAAGCGGCTGCATTTCCTGTCACGTGCCGAAATTCGTCACCCGGCGGGATACGCAAGAAAAAGCGCAGTCCTTCCAGCTGATCTGGCCCTATTCCGACTTTCTTCTGCACGACATGGGCGACGGGCTTGCCGACGGGCAGCAGGTCGGCCTTGCAAGCGGACGTGAATGGCGCACGCCGCCGCTATGGGGTATAGGACTGACCCGGACTGTCAGCGGACACAGCTTTTTCCTGCATGACGGCCGTGCGCGGAGCCTCACCGAAGCGATCCTCTGGCACGGCGGCGAAGCTGAAAAGGCCCGCAACGCTTTCTCCTCCCTGCCGAAAGACGACAGGGCGGCCCTGATTACATTCCTGGAGTCACTTTGATGCGCCTTTGGCACCCCCTGCTCTGCCTTACTCTGATCGGCCTCGCGACATCCGCGGCCGCCCAGACTGTTGCTCCCCCGGCAGGGCTGAACGAGGATGCCGTTCCCGCCGTCATGCAGCGCGCCGTCGACGAGGTGATCCGTCCCGGCTATCGCAACATGCAGCAATCGGCTGCCCGGTTGACGACGGCGATGAAGGATCTATGCGCTGACGGTACGCAGCAGACGCTCGACAAGGCGAAATCCGCCTTCGACGATACGATCCGCTACTGGTCGATCATCGAGATCGTCCAGACCGGACCTGTCATCCAGGACAATCTCTTCGAGCACATCCTGTTTTATCCCGACCGCAAGGGCGTCGGCCTCAAGCAGGTGCAGGCGCTGATCGCCAAGGCCGATTCAAAGGATGCGACTGTCGATGCGATCGCCGGCAAGAGTGTTGCGCTGCAAGGCCTGACGGCGCTGGAATACGTGCTCTACGGCAATGGCTCCAACGATCTCGTCGGGCAGAAAAACGGCTTCCGTTGCCTTTACGGCGAGGCGGTCGCCGGCAATATCCAGCGTGAGGCCGGCGAAGTCGTCGCCGCCTGGGAAAAGCCCGACGGCGTGCAGGCGAGCTGGAAACATCCAGGCCCGCAGAGCAACGATTTCATGGATAACAAGGAAGCGGTGACCGCGCTGCTCGGCATTCTCGTCCATGGCGCGGAGAATGTCCGCGACCAGCGGCTGGAGCAATTCTACAAGGGCAAGGACACCGCGCCGCGGCCGCGCATGGCGATCTACTGGCGTTCCAAGAACACCTGGAAATCGATGGCCGCCAATCTGGAAGGCCTGCGCACGCTCTGGCAGAAGGCCGGCATGGCCGAACTTCTGCCGCCGGACAAACAGCCGATCGCCGCCTCGATCGACGAGGATTTCAAATCACTGCTCGACAGCGTGCCGAAGCTCAACCCCGACATCGACGTCGCCACAAGCGATGCGGAGAAGGCCAAGCTCGATACGCTGCTTGCCGAAAGCCGCGACCTGATCACCCGGATCAGCGACGAATATGGCGCAGCCATCGGCCTTTCGGCCGGCTTTTCCTTTTCGGACGGAGACTGAGACGATGATGCAAAGTGCCGCGATCAACCGACGCAGCTTCGTCAAGGCGGCGGGGCTCGGCTTCCTTGCCACCTTGACGCCAAGATCGCTGATGGCGCTGGAGGGGACTGATGTGGTCTATGCCTCGGGCATTCGGGCAGCCGACGGCTCCTTTGCCATTGCGACCGTGACCGAGCGCGGCGAGATCGTCGATCAGGTGGCGCTTCCCGCCCGCGCCCACGGCATGGCCTTCAGCGCCAGTACCGGCAAGACTGTCGCCTTCGCGCGCCGGCCGGGCACTTATGCGATGATCTTCGATCCCTGGAACAAAAGCGAGCCGATCGTCATCAGCTCCAGGGAAGACCGGCATTTCTACGGCCACGGCGCCTTCTCTCCCGACGGCCGTCTGCTCTACGCCAGCGAGAACGACTTCGACGGCAATCGCGGCATGATCGGCCTCTACGACGCCACCGACCGCTTCACCCGCATCGGCGAATTCGAAACCTACGGCATCGGCCCGCACGACATGACCGTTTCCGAAGACGGACGCCTGCTGATCGTCGCCAATGGCGGCATCGAGACGCATCCGGATTTCGGGCGCACCAAGCTCAATCTCGGAGAGATGCAGCCGTCGCTGGCGTTGATCGATGCGGCAACCGGTGCTCTGGTCGAAAAACATGTGCTGCCGGCGGAATGGGCAGAACTCTCCACTCGCCACGTCGATCTCGACGGCGCCGGCCGCATCTGGTTCGCCTGCCAGTATGAAGGCCACCGCAAGGATTTGCCGCCGCTTGTCGGCCATTTCGCTAAGGGGGAGGATCTTACTTTCATCGACCTGCCGGAGGAAACGACGCGCAGGCTCGCCAATTACGTCGGGGCGATCGCCGTCAATCGCAGCGAAGGTCTCGTCGGCATAACCTCGCCGAAGGGCGGCGCCTCGGTGACCATCGACGCTAGGACGGGCAAGATGCTGGCCGAGACTTCCGTACCGGATGCGGCGGGCATCGCGCCGGCTAGAAGCGGCTTTGCCGTCTCCTCCTATGACGGCGATTTCCTGTCGACCCGCAGCGACGTCGCCTGGGATCAGCACATCGTGCGGATCTAGATCAGGGAAGGCAGGGCTTAACCGGAACGCGCATAGGCTTTCTGCTCGGCGCTGACGCTTGATGCCGCGGCTCTTGCCACCTCGTGCAGCCATTCGTTTCCCCGCGCCGCCAAATCCTTCAGGATCGCTGCAACCGCCGCTGCATCGTCGGAATGGCAATTGGCGATCTCGAATCCCATCAATTCCAGCATCGTCGGCGAAAGCAGGATCTCGGGGTGCCGGTCGATTTCGATCTTGCAGCTGTTCGGCGAGAGCCGGCGCACGAGGGTGCGGCCGGAGACCCGGTAATGCGGATCGGCAGAGCGCGCCCGCCCATTGGCGATCTCGCTTGCATGGATCGCCACGTCCCGCGGGTTGTGGCGAAGCGACCAGGCGGACGGCACCAGCGCCTTTGCCTCGCGCAGCACCGGCCCACCCTGCCATTCGGCATAGGCGACGAAACGCGGCCGGCCGAGGCTGCCGGTGCCGCCGCTGCGCGGCTTCGCCGCGAAGGGTCCTGCCCCCAACGGCAGCGCGTCTGCGAGCGCCTCGACATAGGCTGCCGGTGGCGGCTTCTTGCCGGGCTGCAGCATTTCGTATTTCTCCCAGAATTCCCGGCGCTCGGAATTCGGCAGCAGCAGCGCCTTGCGCAGCCATTTGTGGTCGCGCTCGAGGATGACGGGCAGCGGATTTTCAAGGCCCCGGCGATAGCCGCTCAAGATCAGTTCGCCGATCATGCGAACCGACGGACCGTCGCCGCCGCGGGCCAGCACGGCGCTTGCCGCAAGGCGAACGAGATCCAGCGCATAGGGCATCACCGCCGCGTCGTCGAAATCATTGACGCCCCAGACGAGCCGGCCCTCGACATCGCGCCAGGTGCCGAAATTCTCCAGATGCGTGTCACCGATCGCCAGTACCTGAGGCGCGCCCGTCAGTTCCGGGCAGATATCGAGGATGATCTCGCACCAGCGCCAATAGGTGGCGCGCAGGAAGACGAAATCGTCGCTCCGCATCTTCTCGTGCTTCTCCCGGAGATCGTCCTTGACGAGATCGTCGCCGAGTTCACCGGCCAGCCAGGTCTCGAAATTCCGCACCGATTGCGATATCGTCGTCATGCCGCCGGCGCTCCATCATTTCGCGACCCGGTGCGGAGAATACGCGCACCGCGCGAAGCTGCAATCGTCTTCGCATCGGAACGCCACAATCCAGCGGTACTGGCGAGCGGTGCCGGCCAGCTGTGCCGGCTTGCACGGCGACGGAAAGGTGAAGGGTTGCCGCGGCGACACGGTCCCGGGTTTCCATCGGCGCCCGGACCGATTTCAGCAATGTCCAGCTTGTCGAATGCGGCGCGCCATGCCACTTTCGCGGCTGCAAGAGGGGCAGACATGAGCGAGACTGACAGGGGCGATTTCCGCGCGCGAATCCGCCGCAATTTTGCGCGGCAGGCGGCGATGGAGACGATCGGCGCGGAGCTGACGCGCGTCGAGCACGGCGTCGTCGAGATCGAGCTTCCCTTCGACGTCAAACTGACACAACAGCACGGCATCCTGCATGCGGGCATCATTTCCGCAGCGCTCGATTCGGCCTGCGGCTTTGCCGCCTACAGCGTCATCGACCCGGAAGCCTCGATCCTGACGATCGAGTTCAAGGTCAACCTCATGTCGCCCGGGCGCGGCGATCGTTTCCTGTTTCGCGGGGAAATCACCAAACCCGGCTCCACCATCATCGTCGCCGACGGACGAGGCTACGCGATCAGCGACGGGCCGGCGAAACTCATCGCCTCCATGACCGGAACGATGATGGTGATCCGCGGTAGAGAGGGCATTACGGGATGAAGTTCGAACTGAAATCGGTCGCGGGGAAATCCATTCTTTTCGTCATGGCGGCGGAGGCCGAATACGGTCCCTTCCTGCGTTCGCGCATCGAACCGCTGATGACCGGTGTCGGCCCGGTCGAAGCAGCCATCGCGCTGAGCAAGACATTGGCGCGGCTGGATGCCGTCGACGACCTGCCCGATCTCGTCGTCTCCCTCGGCTCGGCCGGCTCCGCGAAACTGGAGCAGACCGAAATCTATCAGGTGACCTCGGTTTCCTACCGCGACATGGACGCCTCGCCGCTCGGCTTCGAAAAGGGCAAGACACCCTTTCTCGACCTGCCGGCAACGCTCGAGCTGCCGCTGCGCATTCCCGGCATTGCCGAAGCAAGCCTTTCCACCGGCGGCAACATCATCTCGGGCGCCGCCTATACCAATATCGACGCCGACATGGTCGACATGGAGACCTATGCGGTGCTGCGCGCCTGCCAGGGCTACAAGCTGCCGCTGATCGGCCTGCGCGGCATTTCCGACGGCGCCGTCGAGCTGCAGCATATTTCGGGCTGGACCGAATATCTGCACATCGTCGACCGCAAGCTCTCCTATGGCGTCGACAGCCTGTTCACGGCGCTGGAGGACGGGGTTTTCTGGTTCTGAGCCCCTGAATGGATCGTGTCCCGGCAGGTGGCCATCGATGGCTGAACGCGTCATCGTGGCGCTGCAGTCCAGTAGGAAGGCTTGAGATCGGTGCGATGTTACCCGGGGCGTTCGCCAGCCACGCCTCTCCGAAACAAGCCGTTTCTGACCGGCGCTTGCTCAGGAACGTCTTTGCACTGTGAACCTCTTCAGGGCCGCGAGCGTTTCCGGGCTGACATGATGCTCCATCGGCGCCGGTCGTGACCCCACCTGCGCGTCGAATTACGATTGACAATCAATATGATGCGTTTCACCAGACCGGTGTCAACCTTCGCTTCTGATTCACAGTGGCTATTCAAATGGATCTTGCCTCATCGGCTGTCAGCGCATTCTGTCGCGTGCCGGAAACGATAATCTCCAGCACTTCATGTTCGTCGGTATTCCTGATGTAGCGATCGCCGACATATTCGCCGCGCTTGAGGATCATGACGCGATCGCCCACGGCAAAAATATCGATAAGGCGGTGTGAGATGATGATCTGGGCGACGCCCTGCTTCTTCAGTTCCAGCATGGTTTCGAGCAGCCGTTCCGTCGCCATCACGGAAAGGTTGGCGGTCGGCTCGTCGAGGATCACGACGCGCGGCTCGAACGAGATTGCGCGGGCGATCGCGACGGATTGCTGGCGGCCGCCCGACAAGCTTTCGACCTTCTGATAGACGGAGTTCACGTCGACCTTGAGCCGTTTCAGCACGCTGTCGGCTTCCGCATACATCTTCCGCCTGTTAACGAAAGGGCCTTTGAGCGGCCAGCGGCCAAGGAAGATATTCTGGCCGACATCCATGTTGCCGCAGAGCGCGAAATCCTGGTAGATCATCTCGATGCCGACGTCGCGGCTCTCGTGCGGGCTCTTGAACCGCACCGGTTGCCCGGCAACGAGGATATCACCCGCATCGCGCTGATAAGCACCGGTCAGGATCTTCATGAGCGTCGATTTGCCGGCCGAGTTGTCGCCGACCAGGCCGAGAATCTCGCCGGGATAAAGCGTCAGATCGACCTTGCGAAGCGCCTGCACGGCCCCGAAGGCTTTTTCGATGCCCCGCATTTCCACGATCGGCGCGGATGGTGTCGCGTCAGCCATGACTGCTGTCCCCTGTTGGCGCACCTCTTCTCAGCCGGGTGCGCAGGCGCCCGAAAATATTGGCCTGGCGCACCCATATATCGATCAGCACCGCGACGATGAGGATGACGCCGATAAAGACGTTGATCCAGTGCTGCGGCATGCTGAACCCCTGAACGTTGAGTTGAAGCAGCGCCCGCACGAGCGTGATGACGGCGGCGCCCGCAAGCGAGCCGACCATCGTGCCGTAACCGCCGAAGATCGATCCGCCGCCGATGATGACAGAAGCGATCGCATCGAGCTCGCGAAACTGGCCGGCAACCGGGTTGAAGCTGCGAAAATAGGCGACGTTGATGATCCCGGCCATGGTGGCGCAGAGCGCCGACAGCATGAGCGCGATGATGCGCACGCGGTTGGTGTTGATGCCGGCATAAGCGGCGGCGCGCACGTTGCCGCCGGCCGCGCAGACCTTCAGCCCGAACGGCGTATAGGCAAGCACGATACCGGCGATCACGGCAACGAAAAACATCCAGATCGTCTGGACGCTGACGACCTCGGCCACCGAGCGAATGATCCCCGGCGGCAATGCAAGGCCGAAATGCAGGAGAACGTCATTCACCTTGCGTCCGAACAGGTTATAGCCCTCGGGCCAGCCGGTCAGCTGCTGTCCCGCGACGAACCAGGCGGCGAGCCCGCGGGCAATGTAGAACATGCCGAGCGTGGCGATGAAGGCAGGCAGTTTGAAGCCGACGACGACCATGGCGTTGACGGCCCCGGCGGTCATCCCCGCAAACAGGCCCATCGTCACGGCGGTGAGCGGATCGGCGCCGAGCACCTTCAGGAAATAGGCCGCCGTGCTGCCGGCAAGGGCAAGCACCGCGCCGACGGAGAGATCGATATCGCCGGCTGCGATGACATAGGTGAGCCCGACGGTGATGAGGGCCAATTCCGTGTAATTGAGCAGGATGGCAAAGGTGTTGGGCAGGTTCCACCAGTAGTCCGGCCTGAGCACGAGGCCCGTCAGCCACAACACGACGGTCAGGATGATGGCCAGCGCGTCGCGGCGGGCGAGAAACTTGCCGAGCCCGGTGGCAGACAGCGCCATGTCGGCCGCCATCGCCCCCTTGGTCTGCACACCTTCTATCGCCACGCCGCCGATCTCATAGGCCGGCGGGGGTGACCGGCCGCGCAGCCATGCCCATAGCCGGGCCGCAACCTGGCGCCGAATGAGGAAGGGCTCGATCAGCACGGCGATGACGAGAAGCAGACCCAGGAAAACCAGAACGGCGCCTGCCGGCAACGTGAACTTGGCACCGACCGAGACGTTTTCACCGTCGATCACGACGATGCGCGTGATCGGCCATCCCTCGCGCAGCACCTTATCGATCAGCACGACGACCGCGGCACCCAGGCAAGACCCGATCACGCGCCCGCGCCCGCCAAGGATCGATGCTCCGCCGATGACGACCGATGCGATGACGGTGAGTTCCCAGCTGACACCATAGAGGGGGGTGACGCCCTTGTCCTGCGCGGCCGACAGGAGAGCTGCAAGGGTCGCGCAAAGCGAGGAGAGCAGATAGGCGCGAATGCGCACCCAGCGCGTGCGAATGCCGGCATAGGCCGCCGCCTGCTCGTTTCCGCCGGTGGCGAAAGTCTCATAGCCCCAGCGGGTCTTGGCAAGCACATAGGCCCCAACCATGGCGATGAGGAAGAAGATCGCGATCTGGTTGTTGAAGCCGAGGATATTCGTCTCGCCCAGGTGGAAGAACAGCGGATGGTCTTTCGCCTTGTCGGAGTAATAGATTGCCTGGCCATGCGTCAACGCCAGCACGAAACCGCGGCCGATGAAGAGGATCGTCAGCGTCGCGATGAAGGCCGGCACTTTCAGGACGGTGACGAGCACGCCGTTGATCAGGCCGATCGCCGTGCCCAGCAGCACGCAGAGGACCGCCGACTGGATCACGCCGAAATCGAGAAAGCTCGGGGCAAAAAGCCTTGCGAAGACCACCGCGATCAGGCCGTAGGTCGAACCGACCGAAAGATCGAGATCCCTGTTGACGATGACGAAAGTCATCCCGACCGCGATGATGCCCACACGGGACGTATCGCGCAGAAGCGCGTGAAGGGCCTCCGTCGATCCGAAAAAGGCCGGATTGACGATTGCCCCGCCGAAATAGAGCAGCGCAAGGAACATGAGGAGCCCCGCCTCCCAGCCGCCGACGAGCTGGGGCGGCGCACGGCCGAGCGATGTCGTCGTGGCGGGCTCCATCAGTTTCTACCGAAAATAAATTTCTACCGAATGAGTTTCTACCGACCGATGCTTGCCTTCGCGTGGCGGGATGGCTCGCACCCTCCCGCCTTGATTTCAGACGTTTCGAACGGCAGTCAGTTCTCGAAGCGCTTACCGACGTTGGCGACCGTTTCCTTCGTCACAAGCTGGGCACGCGTGTCGAGATTGGCAGCCGCGATACCGCGATCGATCTGCAGATAAAGCTGCATGACGGGCCAGAAGCCCTGCAGGAAGGGCTGCTGGCCGAGCGAGCCGGTCAGGTTCCCCGCTGCGATGCCTTCCTGCTGCGCCGGGCCGAGATCGAAACCATAAGCGCACAACTTGCCTGTCCGCCCCATCTGGGCAACCGCCTTGACGAGCGGCGGCGTAAAGACGTTGTTGGCTGTGAAGGCGCCGACCACGTCTCCACGGGACTCGAAGAGCGAAACAAGTGCGTTGACAGGGTCGTTCGGGTTCGTGTCGATGCCGACGTTCTCCGGACCGGCGTCAACCTTGAAGGCATCGAGCTTGCCGGCGTCCTTCAACGTCTTGACGATGGCATTGAAGGCGGCGGTGACTCGGTTGTTCACCTCGATGTTGCCCATCGCGGTGGAGGACGGCAGCACGATCGAGCCGCTGGTCGCGCCACTGGCCAGCACGCAAGTCGCGAGCGCCTCGCCGCCGATTGCCGCGGCCGACGCGTCCTGGCCGGTATGGCTGATCGCGCTCCGGTGCAGTATGGTGCCGTCGAACGAGTTGGTCGTCGCGATCGGGATGCCGGCCGCCTCGGCAGCCTTGACGATGTCGTTATAGGCACCGACCTGCGGCGTCGTCATGATGATGCCGTCGATCGTCGGGTCCTGAACGATCTGGTTCAGGATCTCGATCTCGCGGGCGGGGTCGTCCACCGGCGATTCCGAACCGAGCAGCAATATCTTGGCACCGATCATATTGCCGGCGACGGTCGCGCCGACATAGACAGGGTCAAAGAAGCCATTGCCTGCCGTGTGCGTCACGATCGCGAAGGTCAAATGACCGTCAGCCGAATGGAAATCCTTCGTGCCGGGGGCCTCTTTTGCCGCTTCCTCGAAGTTATAGCCGCCAACCGCTTTCTCGACGCCGCCCGACTGCGCAAATGCATGCGAGACACCGAGCGACAGTATCGCGGCCGATGCCGCGTAGAACAATACCCGCCTCATGATTGGTCCTCCCTTGAAACCAAGGGAGGAAAGCCGTTCCGGCGCAATGTATCGAGAGTGGGCCGAAGGCTTATCCTCCCATTTGCTAATATTCCGCGCAATTCTGGTTCAAGTAAACCGCAAACCCATCCTACTTGTGAATTTTTTGCTTTTGGAAGCGTCCGATAACCGTTTTTGAATGGCAGGTGACAGGTTGGTGGGGTCGGGACAATTGGAACAATAAAAACCCGATGCCTTCGATTTCCCGGATTGCCAGGCGAAGCGCTTTTCATTAAAGCCTCGCCATGACCCAGACAGCACATCCCGACTCCGTTCTCATCGTCGATTTCGGCAGCCAGGTGACCCAGCTCATCGCACGACGCGTGCGCGAGGCCGGCGTCTATTGCGAGATCGTCCCCTTCCAATCGGCCGAAGAAGGCTTCCACCGCCTGCAGCCGAAGGCCGTGATCCTGTCCGGCAGCCCGGCTTCCACGGTGGACGAGGGATCGCCGCGAGCGCCTCAGATCATCTTCGACAGCGGCCTGCCGGTGTTCGGCATCTGCTACGGCCAGCAGACGATGTGCATGCAGCTCGGCGGCAAGGTCGAGAGCGGCCATCATCGCGAATTCGGCCGCGCTTTCCTCGATGTCGACAGGGACTGCCAGCTGTTCGAGGGCCTCTGGTCCTCCGGCTCGCGCCATCAGGTCTGGATGAGCCATGGCGACCGCGTCACCGCGCTGCCGGATGGTTTCGAGGTGGTCGCCACCTCCTCCAACGCGCCCTATGCCTTCATCGCTGACGAGAAGCGCAAATATTACGGCGTGCAGTTCCACCCGGAAGTCGTGCATACGCCTGACGGCGCCAAGCTGATCGGCAATTTCATTCACAACATTGCCGGCATCAAGGGCGACTGGTCGATGTCGGCCTATCGCCAGAAGGCGGTCGAGCAGATCCGTGCGCAGGTGGGCGACAAACGCGTCATCTGCGCGCTTTCGGGCGGCGTCGACAGCTCCGTCGCAGCCCTCCTGATCCACGAAGCCGTCGGCGACCAGCTGACCTGCATCCTCGTCGACCACGGGTTGATGCGCAAGGACGAGGCGGCCGGCGTCGTCGCCATGTTCCGCGAGCACTACAATCTGCATCTGCTGCACGTCGATGCCGCCGATCGTTTCATCGGCGAACTCGAGGGCGTCAGCGACCCGGAAACCAAGCGCAAGATCATCGGCAGGCTGTTCATCGAGACCTTCGAGGAAGAGGCAAAGAAGCTCGGCGGCGCCGACTTCCTCGGCCAGGGCACGCTCTATCCCGACGTGATCGAAAGCGTTTCCTTCACCGGCGGCCCGTCGGTGACGATCAAATCGCACCATAATGTCGGCGGTCTGCCGGAGCGCATGAAGATGCAGCTCGTGGAACCCTTGCGCGAGCTCTTCAAGGACGAAGTGCGCGCGCTTGGCCGCGAGCTCGGCCTGCCCGACAGCTTCATCGGCCGCCACCCCTTCCCCGGCCCGGGCCTTGCCATCCGCTGCCCCGGCGGCATCACCCGCGAAAAGCTGGAGATCCTGCGCGAGGCCGATGCGATCTATCTCGATGAAATCCGCAAGGCCGGCCTCTACGACGCCATCTGGCAGGCCTTCGCCGTGCTGCTGCCCGTCCAGACCGTCGGCGTCATGGGCGACGGGCGCACCTATGAATTCGTCTGCGCACTACGCGCCGTCACCTCCGTAGACGGCATGACGGCCGATTTCTACCACTACGACATGGAATTCCTCGGCCGCGCCGCCACCCGCATCATCAACGAGGTGCGCGGCATCAACCGCGTGGTCTACGATGTTACGTCGAAACCGCCCGGTACGATCGAGTGGGAATAATCGGACATCATTGACGCGTGGGTGGCGGGACGTAAACACACACCCGGGCTCTTGCCGCCGGCTATGCCTCTGATGGAGCTTGATCCCGCCCTTTGACTGGCCGCGTTTTACGCTTTGAAACGTCCGGCTGCTGAGCGCGTCGGCGCGGCGCGCCAGCAGCCAGGCCTCAACTTCAGCTAAGTCCCAGACGATGCATCTAGGCGATAGTGCAAAACGGCGCGGAAATTCACCACGCTGCTCCATTTCGTAGATGGTGCTGTCAGCGAGTGGGATCATCTCGCGCAGCTGATGGCGCCGTATAGTCCGGCGTAGTGCATCGTCGGCATTTGCCTTGGCCATGCTTTGCCTCCTGCTGCTCGGGGGGCCCGAGATAGAAAGCAATAGGTCGAGGAAGATGGAAGGTCCCACAGCGCTGCGTGCGGGAATATCGCATCATAGCGTGCAAATCGGACGGGCGGTCTCAAGGGGCAGGCGTCGTCTAGGACATCCAACCACGGCACGCCCGAGAGAAGATCGCCATACCGATCGGTAAAGATCTTGAAGATTAGCCTTGCCTAATCTTTACTGACCGGTAATTGAGCGGATGCGGTCCACATAGCCAAGCTGCTTTCAACCAACGCCTCAAGCTCACGTTGGTTTGCGCCGGCCCCTCCCTGCATGAGGATGCCGTGCATCAGGGATTGGAGGACGTCGCCAAGGCAGAAGCGCAGGTTGCAACAGATTTTCGATATGGTTGTCAGAGCAGCGCATGAAGCATCGATAGGAACGAGCGAACGCGACGATACCGCACGGCCGCGGCGTCGCCGTTCAGCCCATCGACCAAAATTCCGCCCGAACGTCCTCATTATTTTTACGGTCCGATGTAACAATCAGAGACCCGAGTGCGAAATATCTGCTGTGACTCGGTCTTCCTACCTCCTTCCCGATCACCGGGGGGCCGGAACCTTTTTGGGCCGTGCGCAAATTCACCGCAACTTGAAGGAACAACTTATGGGCACCAATCTCGCTGCGCTCGCCCACAGGACAGGTCGAGCGTCCTTACTCCCCTATGCAAAAAGGAGCGCATTTCCCTTCCGGCAACGTCCAAAAAAAATTCCCAGACGTGACCCCGTCTGCTGCGCTCGCACGCTATTGCAATATGCCTTGCGCAAACTGCTCACCACCCACCAGGACTCTGGCAGACTTCTCATTATAAACACCGGTGATACCCTTCATGCGCACATGCCCGCTCGCTGCTCTGCTCCTCATCGCCGTCATGCCTCTTACTGTTTCTTCCGCAATGCTCTGCGGAGCGCAGACTGCTTGTACGGTCAAGGACGGAAGCTATCGGATCGAGTTGCCGCAAGATGGCGACATTCGCGGCGTCTTTGTCTATTTCCATGGTTTCAAAAGTTCCGCCAGGTTGCAGATGCAGCAACGCTCCCTGGTCGAGATGACGCTCGCGCATCATCTGGCCTATGTAGCCGTCGATGGCATCGACGGGAGTTGGTCTTTTGCCCACGGTCCCAACCAGGGTCGCGATGAAAAGGCGTTCATCACGAATGTTTTTGATGACCTGCGGCAACGCTACGGTTTTACCCCGGACCGGACGGTGATCGGTGGTTTTTCCATCGGCGCATCGATGGCTTGGTACACCGCCTGCCAGCAGGGGGAGAAAACCGCGGCGATGGTGACTTTCTCCGGCGTGTTCTGGAATCCTCTTCCAAAACCGAAGGACTGCGTTGCCGATCTTCCTCCAATGGTACATTTTCATGGGACCGCGGATCATACTTTTCCGCTCGCCGGTAGGGCGATTGGCACCGAATTCCATCAGGGCGATGCTCTCAAGAGCTTGGCCATTCTGCGTGAGCGCGCCAAATGCGACATGAAGGCTGCTAAGAAAGTCACGCTGGATAGCATCGAGTGCGACGATGGACCGGACTGCATTCGGGGCGACAGTATCATGTGCATCCACAACGGTGTCCACGAGGCCCGGTCCGATATGCTCGACGCTGGCCTGACAGCGATGGGTTTTCCCAAGTGAGCCGGGCTGCAAAAAAAGAAGATCCTTTGTAACAACCGCCTGCATTCCCACGAATTAGCAGGCAGCAAGGTCGCAAAACCTGGTCCGGCGCGATGCTGACGGATCGTTCGAGGATTACAAAGGAACACCCTCATGCTGCAGTCAATCACATGTCCAAATATCGGCCATGCTATCGTTCATCACTTCGGAGAGGGCGCGGCCGTCTGGGGGCAGACGATTACTCCGAGCATTGCTCATCTGGTTCAGGCGCAGCGGGAGTTGGCGATCGATTATTCGCGGATACGCCCCGGGATTGTGTTCGAGACCGTCTCGAGTGTTGCGATGCTTCCCCATGTCATCGATGGATCCACGTTTCGCGCGCACGTCGAAAGCACGGCGTTTCGCCGCACCGTTGTTCGACGCGAAGCGGCGGTGGAAGCCTTCATCCGCTGCGATGCAGGCGCCGAATGCACTCTCAAGCTTTGGGGACGCGTCGCAGCGCAGCGGTCAGATCACTTGCTAGCTACCGACGATAAAGATGCCGCCACCGTACCTGTGATTTTCACCGTGGCCTTCTGGGAGATCTCGCGCGCACCTGACGCCCGAATGGAGCAGATGATCAGGGAAGCTTCCGAGAAAGATCGCAAAATCCGGGAACTGGAAGGGAAGGCGGCGCTCTCAATGTGTTCGCAATGAACCTGATGTTCAGACAGATGCGTACGCAGTTGTAGAATTGATTGTTCCATATGAGGGAGTTTACCATGCAGAATTCAGACAGGCCGACGATAAAGAATGAGGCGGAATCAACCTGGATCCCCCGGGCAGAGCAGCCCGCACCGCGCTGGCGTCAAATCGGACTGTGGAGCGTCAAGCTTCTCCTTGCTGCGACCTTCATCGCCGCCGGCAGCGCCAACCTCTACGGCCTGCCGATGTTGGTTCAGAACTTCGAGCAGATCGGGCTCGGGCAGTGGTTTCGGTATTTCACCGGAACACTCGAGTTGATCGGCGCGGCCGCGCTACTCGTCCCGGCTGTAGCCTCGCTCGGTGCGCTTCTGCTCGCCGCGATCATGGTCGGCGCCACCTTGACCCATCTCTTCGTGCTGCCGGGTTCGCCCGTCCCCGCGATCGTGCTCTTCGCGCTGAGCGTGATGGTAGCCTGGGCGCATCGCGACCAGAACGCGGCGCTGGCCAGCAAGATCCTCGTCGACCGCGACTGAGGACACGAAGGCCGTCAACGCTCTCCCCTTCACGTTCCCAGGCTCATGTCATGTCACGGCTTGGACGGGCAGATGCTCGCCTTGGAGGATGAAGGTTTTGACGCGACTTTCTCGCTGATTGGCGCCAGCATCTTTCCTGACTGGCGGCGAGGGCTTGCGGAACAAGTTCGCGTGACCCGGACGGGCGGCAAAGCATGCGTCGCGACGTGGCGCAAGCTGCCTGGCGGTGGCCCCTTCCTTGTTATGGCGGAAGCGCTTCGTGCCGTTTATCCGAATATGGCGCCGCCGGCGCCGCCCGAAGGGTTCACAACGCTTGCGGACCCGGACCGACTGGGCGCGGAGCTCAAGGGAGCAGGCCTCTCTGCGCTCGAGATCGAAGAGATCGAGGTCGTCTGGGAAGGGCCTGCTGGCCCAGCCCTATCTTGACGACGTTCGGGAATTGCACTGCTACATGGGTGCTTATGCCACGCTCGATGACAATGAACGTCGCCGGGTGGATGGCGCGATCTTAACGGTGGTCGACCGGATTGCAACGGACAACCGGGTTGTGCTGTGCTCGACCGCGGTTCTGGCCGTGGGAACGGGACAGTGATCACTCATTCGAATTTGTCGCAAAGGTTGCGCAGACTGTTTCAAACCCTGGCGCGTAAGGCCTGCGCTTCGTTCTGCAATCGGTTTATCCCTCTCCACACAAAGGTGTGAACAACCTGAATGTAACTTCTACGCATCCCATGACGAAGAAGGCAGGTCGCTTTCGTTCAACAGAAGGATAAGACCATGACGATCTCATTACGCCCCATTCTGCCGCTTGCAGCGGCTCTCACACTTTCCTTCGCCTCTGTCGGCTATTCCGCGGAGATTTTTACGACGAATGGTGTGGCCATCAACGGCTATGATCCCGTCGCCTATTTCACCGACCACAAGCCTGTGAAAGGGTCGGACAAATACGCGGCAACTTACCAAGGGGCGACGTTCCACTTTGCATCCGCCGCACATCGCGATGCATTCACCGCCAACCCCCGGCATTTTGCTCCGCAGTATGGCGGCTATTGCGCCTTTGGAACGGCGCAGGGCCACAAGGCGTCAACCGAACCCCAAGCCTTTACCGTGGTCAATAAGAAGCTCTACTTCAATTACAATGACAGCGTCCTGAAGACGTGGAGGCAGGACGTCAGCGGGTATATCAAAAAGGCCAACGCAAACTGGGGTAAGGTCAGAGTACAACCTGATCCGTAAGTGCCGATGCCGACATGAATCACCTATTCGACCCATTGCGGATAGGTACCTTTTCAAGCTGACGAGGGCGACGCCTGCCGCCCCGAGCACAGACGGCGCCGGAAAACGCCTCATTGCCGCCAGGCTCAGTGCGATCGCAGTGCGTCAGAAACGAGATTGCAATCAAACGCTCGCCCTCAATTTTGTCGGCACGTCGCCCTTGTCATCGGCAAGACGACCCATTCCGGCGTCCTTGGCAAAAACCATTTGCGCGACGCGATCAAGCGACAGTTTAAGTCCGGCGAGCAGCTTCGAGCATCGTGAGTTCGCGAAGGATGGCGTCCTTATCCTGATCGACATGCGGCGGCGCCCGATCGAAACGAACCGGGGTTGCGGACATTTTGAGCGGGTTGCCGAGCAGGTGGACGGTTTGTCCGTCCACTGTTTCCATGGGCATGATCATTTCACGCGCCAAGGTATGCGGATTGGTCATGACCTGATCGATCGTGGCGACCCGGCCCGCAGGGATTTCGGCATGGACAAGGCGCTGCTCCCAGTTTTCGGCGGTGTCGGCTCGTAGAGCCTCTGTCACAAGCCGGTCCAGTGCATCGACATTGACAACGCGATCACGGTTGCGGCGAAACCGCTTGTCGCCCGCCAGATCGGGACAGCCGATCGCCGTACAGAGGCGGGCGAACTGCTGATCGTTTCCGACTGCGATAGCGATTTCACCAGCAGCCGTTGCGAAGGTCTGGTAGGGGGCGATGTTGGGATGCCGGTTGCCGATCCGCCCTGGCACCTTTCCCGAAACCAGATGGTTCGTCGCGGCATTGATAAGCCAGGCAACTTGGCTGTCATAAAGCGCCAGATCGATATACTGGCCTTCGCCCGTGCGGTCGCGATGGCGGAGAGCGGCGAGGATGCCGACGGTCGCATACATGCCGCACATCACGTCGGCGATGCCAAGGCCGACCTTGAGGGGCCGGCCACCGGCCGTATCGCTTTCGCCGGTGATGCTCATGATGCCGCCCATCGCTTGGACGAGAAAATCATAGCCGGTTCTCTCGGCATAGGGTCCGATCTGGCCGAAACCGGATATCGCACACCAGACGATATCCGGCTTGATCTTGCGAATATCCTCATAGCCGAGTCCGCGGCGGTCAAGATCGCCCGGCTTGTAGTTTTCGATCACCACGTCCGAGACAGCCGCCAGCCTCTCGACAAGCGCAACCCCTTCATCGCTGGCGAGATCGATGGCTATCGATCGCTTGTTGCGGTTGGCCGACAGGAAATACGCGCTGAGATCACTGTCGCCACCGTCGGCATCCGGCACGAAGGGCGGCCCCCAACTGCGGGTGTCATCGCCAATATCAGGCCGCTCGACCTTGATGACATCGGCACCGAGATCGGCGAGCAGCTGCGTGCAGGTTGGTCCAGCGAGAATCCGCGACAGGTCGAGAATGCGCAGACCTTCGAGGCTGGCGGGTTTTTGATGGTCGGACATTCGGGATTCTCACGATTTCCAGGGGGAACTCTTGAACCAGCGTACGAGATAGGCGGTTCCTACAAGCACGCCGAAGCCAATCAGGTTTCCAATTGCCTCTGCAGAAGTGGTGCGACCGGCATGATCGAGCGCGATACCGATCGGCTGGGCAATCACGATACCGGTGATGAAGACGGCGAGCGATTGCTGGCCAACCACCGTCAGAACGCGCACGGCAGGGCCGCGCAGCCGGGAGCCTTTCTTACCGACGAGATGTACGGCGATGTAGCAGAGCGCCATGAAATGAACGAAGCGCAGCAGGCCGAAATCGGTCTTGTCGGTGAGGGGGAAAAGCGTGGTAGCGGCCATTTGGAAGGCTGGATGCGCATCGTGGAACCGTACCCAGGCAAAAGGCACAGTCAGAATCACGACGGCAATCGCGAGCGCCATCAACCTGCGATCGAAGCCGGGAGCTGGAAGGCTGCCGCGCATCAGGAAGAAACCAGTGAAAAACAGCAACTGCCATCCTAAGGGGTTAAAGAACCACGGACGATCCGACCAGGGCTCGGCGGGCAGCCCCGTGAAGCCGAACTGCGTCGCCAGCCACAACGCTGTCATGAGCGCAAACGGCAGGAATCGCTGAATTTTCGACGCGAAGACCATCATCGGCATCAGCGCCAGGATGACGATGTACATCGGCAGGATATCGAAATAATTCGGCACGTAAGTCAGCGTCAGCAAACCGACGAGGAGGTTGCCGGGGTCCTCCACGAAGGGCACGAGGTTCAGGCTGTCGACATAGGTGACGCCGTCATAACGGGTTCCGGCAACAACCATGATGGCGGCGACGACGATAAAGACAGCAATATGGGCCCAGAAGATCTGCCAGATCCGCTGTGCAACGCGGGCGATGAGGACAAGTGCGCCGCTGCGGTCGAAGGTCGAGCCGAAGGCGATGGCCGAGGCCATTCCCGACTGGAAGACGAACATTTCCGTGGCGTCGGAAAAACCGAAGCGCGCCGGAATCCACAGCGCCCATCCGTTGTTTGGGATATGGGCCAAAAGAATAATCAGCATGCCGACACCACGGAAAAAGTCGAGCCGCGGATCACGGGGGCGCTTGACCTTCTGAGGGGCTGAACCTGTCGCTTGGTTGGCCTCAGAAGGCGCCGTCGTAGGCGCTTGCATCGAATTTGCAGGCGATGAGGGTGAAGCCTTCGCGCTCGCGGGCTGCCTCAAGCTCGTTACGGAAGTCATCACAATTCTCCACATTGAAACCATAACCGCCGAAACCTCGCGCGACGGCGGCAAAGTCAGTTTCGCCGAGCGTGACGCCGGCCGGTTTCAGACCGGCGGATGCCTGCTTCAGAGCAATCAACGCCAGGCTGCGATCCTGAAAAAGCACGATGGTGATAGGCAGATTAAGATCGCGTAGCGTAGCCAGTTCGCCGATTCCCATCTCAAGACCGCCGTCGCCCATCACGGCGAAAACCGGACGTGATGGATCGGCGACCTTGGCGCCGATCGCAAGCGGCAAGGCCGCGTTCATGGTGCAAAAGCCCGCCGATTGCAGCAATGACATGGCCCGTGGCGCAACCCATTTCTGCGACAGGAGAATGCGATGCGCTCCGCTGTCGACGGTGACGATTGCTTCCTGACCGGCGACGGCATTGAGGGCCTCGATTATTGCGTGCGGTCCCCAACTGCCATTGCTTGCGAATAAACGGGCAAGTTCGTTTTTCACGGCGGCGGGTTGGCCAGCCGTCCAGGTCTTGGCCCCCGCGTGAATATTGGCCAGCGCCTCTAAAAAAGAGCAAGGTGCAGCCTGGATTCTGGTTCCGGCATGATGCATGCCGTGATCCGGGGCAGTATCGGAAATCTCCACCAGCTTTGCTGGATCTCCGACGAAATCCAGCCAGCCGAGCCGCATTTCAATTGGGTCATACCCAATTGACAGGACCAGATCAGAATCCCGGACCAGGTTCAGAAGAATCCGATCCGCCAGCGGCGACAATCCGGCGGCGCCAAGCGACAGAGGGTGGTTCTCGGGGATGATGCCCTTGGCCTTATAGGTTGTGATAACCGGTGCGCCAATTTTTTCGACCAGGTGCTGAAGTGCCGGACCGGCATGATCTCGTACGGCGTCAAGACCAGCGATAAAAAGCGGTCGTTGCGCCCGGCCAATCCTCTCGGCAAGTGTATGAACGGCCGGATCCGTCATTGTTACCGAGGGTTTCAGAAGCTTCGGAGGCGAAATGACATTCAAGGTTGGCGAGACCGCGGCAGCCGTCGCCGGAGACAGGTCGAGATGGACGGGACCCATCGGCTCCGTCATGGCAAGCGCGAGTGCACGAGCGACCGCGGAGGCAGCGCTCTCAGGCTCGATTTCGAAAGAAGCCTTGACCAGCGATCGCAGCAACTGCGCATGGTCGATCACCTGATGGGTGTAACGCGCGCGGGTCGGACGGTCGACAATGCCGGATATGACGATCAAGGGGACGCGCTCCTGGGCAGCATCGGCGATGCCGTTGACCGCATTGGCAAGGCCCGGGCCCACGGTCGTCACGAGAAGTTCCGGGTTTTGCGTCATCGCGCTCGCGCCTGCCGCCATGATCGCTGCCGCGGTTTCGTGGCGTGCAAGGCGAAAGGCGATGCCTGAGGCCTCCAGGCCGTCTATCAGCGTGACCACTTCTCCGCCCGGCATGCCGAAAGCATGACGGACGCCATGGGCATGAAGCGTCCTGGCGACGATGTCGGCAACTCTCGGCGTTACGAAGCTTTCGGTGGTCACGATCAATCTCTCGAATCTGGTGAAGTGGGCTGTGCTCAGCGTTCACTGGAAAAACCTTGCACAGTTAGAAAACCTGCCCGATGGGGCAGGCCTAGTCTCACAACGGGTCTAGCGTTCCAGGCGGCGGACGACGAACGCGACAACCGTACCAAACAGCATGTGGCCGATCAGAGATGCCCAGGTGAGGGTGACAAAACCGAGAAATGCCGGTTGGCCGCCAAACAGGTGTGCCATGACGTAAAGGGCGAAGATCCAAAGACCGATGCCGAAGCCGATACCCGTCAATAGTAATGGCAGCTTGGGGATGATCAGCCGCTGCAACGGCCGGGCGATGAACAGGTAGCCGATCGGATAAAAAACGATGCCCACGATCGCGTGGATCGCTTCGGCCAGCAACAAATTGTTGAACCCGAACACCGATTGAACGAGAGCAGCGGGCTCCAGCGGTCCGCCAACCCACAGTGGCGTGATCAGCCGTGCCCAGATTTCCCAGGTAATATTGGCGGCAAGGCCGGAAAGAATAATCGTCCGGCCGAGGCTCGGTTGAATTTCAGGGAAGACGCTTGTCTTTTGCATTTCCATCATGGACATCGTGTTTTTCCTTTCTTTGAGGTGAGATCAGGCGGATAAACTCATGCCAACCGAATGTTCGATGGATTTGAATAATCGGTCGTCGGCCTTCAGCCGCTGGCGAATCTGGCCGATACGCGAAACACCGACATTATTGCCGTCGGTCGCCATCGCCCTGGCGAGCGCGAGGACGAAAAAGTCGCGCTGTGCGTTGCTGCCGCCGATCTTCGGCAGGTTCGCCACCATGCGTTCGAGCATGTAGCGGTCCGCCGGAGCATGGAGACCCGTGAGAACGCGCGCCATCGGTACACCGATCTCGGCGGCGACGCGGCCCTGGTCATCCATACGAAGCGCCTTGGCTTCTATATGCGATACAAGCTCCACAGCCCCATCGCGGTCGCCAACGGCAACCATGGCGGCAAGATTATGCAGAGCTGCAAAAATCAAGGTCGTGTCCGCCTTTCGACGATGGGCTATTTCTGCCAGATCGGTCCAGCGATCACCGACATGAGCTCCCGATTGCTCCATCCGCCACAGGAGCGAGACAGCATTCGCCATGTCTCGGAAATCGTCGGTTTGCTGTGGGCGAACGTCGTCGTCGTAGATCTGCAGCACCCGATCATGATCGCCGCGTTCCAGGTGTAGCAGACCGAGATGCCAGGCCATATGGAAGGAGAAATTGTTGCAGCGCGACCAGGCCTTGCGGTTCGCCTCGAGCCAGTCAATGCCTTCTTCCGTATCGCCACGCATCTCGAAGACATGCGAGACGGCGTGAAGGCCCCAGGAATCATCGGGCTGCAGAGCAACCGCAAGCTGTCCCGCGGCAAGCGCCTCGGCATACCGACCATGCTCTTCAAGCGAAAACGCGTGGCAACCAAGAATAAAGCCCTTCGCCGTCGTGCTGGTGTCAAGGCGGGCGACTGCGCGCGTGCTGGCCCGTAGCATGCCGCGCGCATCTCCAAGCATGAAACGCAGAGCCTGCGAAATCTTAAAGGGCAGGAACGTCACCGACCGATCCTCAAAACCATCGTCGAGAATATCCGTCGCACGCGAAAACGAGCCTTCGACGGCGGCCTCCAGTGCTTTCACAAGGGTGCGCTCGTCACCGGTTCCTCCGTCTCTGACCACCAGCGCTGCCTGCGCATCAACAAGTGCCTTGGCAGCCGGTTCGTCGAGCTCCGACCGCGCCAATATCAGATTTGCAAAGCCCTTCAGCGCATGGCCGGCAACATGATGCGGGTCGGCTGCCAAAGTTGACTGGATGGCTACACCAGTACTTGGCCGATGCGCCGCCAGACCAAAGACGGCATTCTCGAATGCCCGTTGTGCCTCGTTGCTGTGAGTGCTGGTCATGAGACCGTAAGCATCGCGCTTCATTCGTTTGCTCCTTCAGGAGGACGCCGATCGGAACCTTCGAGATCCCATTACCCTTCGTCCGACAGAGACCTTTACGGTCGCGTCAGGTGGTTCGTTACAGCCGGTCCCGAATTTTTTCGCAGCCACATCAAAATTTCCTGGCGTCGCATAGCGGGCGGGAATTTTTTAAGAACGTGTGTAACAAAACCATGTGCTGCCGCGAATTATGGGCGAGCCTTTGCAGGCGGCCTCAACTCGAAAGGGCGGGACCATCATGAGTGAAGCAACAGGAACAAGCACCGTTGTCATGGTTACGGGTGCAGCAGGAAACCTTGGAAGCGCCGTCGTCAGGGAGCTTGCGGCGAACGGTGCGCGGCTCGTCTGCGTTGAGCACAATTCGGAAGCCTTGGAAAAATTGGCAGATAGCCTGCCCGACAGCAGCGAAATCCTGCTGATCGGCGGCATGGATCTCGCCGATTTGACCCCATGCCAGGAAGCGGTCCAAAAAACGCTCGCGAGATTTGGCCGGCTCGATGCGCTCGCCAATACCGTCGGCGGCTTCCAGACAGGACCGGTCGACGAGACGGGCGTGCACCAGTGGGACCAGTTGTTTCAGATGAACGCCAGAACAGCTTATGCAATTAGTGCGGCGGTCCTGAAACCGATGCAGCAGGCAGGCTACGGCCGCATCGTCCATGTCGCGGCAGCGCCGGGACTAAAGGCCGGCGCCAATCAAGCCGCCTATGCCGCATCGAAAGGGGCGGTGATCCGGCTTACGGAAGCGATCGCCGCGGAAAACCGCGACAAGCGCATTACCGCCAACTGTATTTTGCCGGGCACGATCGACACGCCGCAAAACCGGTCGGCGATGCCGAATGCGAAGACGAACAGCTGGGTTCAGCCGACGGATATCGCCAAGCTTATCGGGTTCCTGATTTCGCCTGCAGCAGGCATCGTCACCGGTGCGGCCATACCGGCGACCGGCCGCATCTGAGGGTCCCATGGTGTCGATCTCCGATCCCGTCTCCGCAGGATTGATGCTTTGGGCCGGCATCGGTCTTGCCGTCGCCGTCGCCTTTCTGCTGTTCGGATTCGACAAGGTCGATCCGGGAGCACGTGACGCCTATGCAGTCCGGCCGCTCCTTATCCCCGGGCTCGTTCTCCTCTGGCCGCTGGTCGTCTGGCGGTGGACCAGACTTTCCAGGGGAGAGTCCTAGCATGCAGCGCCGTCACCGTCGCGCTCACACAGTGATCTGGACAGGCCTTGCGGCCGTCATCCCGATCATGCTTGTCGTCATCTTCGCGAGCGTCCCGAAACTGCCGGCCGATGCGCCGGCTGTGCGCCTTGATGCCACTGCAGCACAGGGGGATAAGCAACCGTGAGCGTGTCCTACAAGCCGGTCATCTGGAACAAGACCAAGATCATCTATGACGCGGTCATGCTGGCCGGGATCTTCATCTACATCCTCATTTTCCTGCGGCTGGGCCCAGTCATGTCCTCTGCGCTGCGGGATACCGACCTGCCGATCCAGCGGATGCGCGCCTTCGGGTCTCTGGCCCTGCTGATGCTGACCATCGTCCTCGCAATCGGGCCACTGGCGCGGATCGATGCCCGTTTCGTTCCGCTCCTCTACAATCGCCGCCATTTTGGCGTGATGACCGCGATCATCGCAGCCACGCACGCCTACTATGTGCTCGGATGGTATTTCTCCTTTAGTCCAACACCACAGCTCACGGCGCTCTTCACCAGCAATACCAGCTTCACGAGCATCGCCGGCTTTCCTTTCGAACTCTTCGGCGTCTTCGCGCTCGTCATTCTGGCGGTCCTTGCGGTAACGAGCCACGATTTCTGGCTTTCCTTCCTGACGCCGCCGCTGTGGAAGGCGATCCACATGAGCGTCTACTTCGCCTACGCTGCGGTCATCCTGCATGTGGCGCTCGGCGCTGTGATCGATCGCCGGGATCTTGCTTTGGCATTTTTGTCGCTCGGTGGATTGGCGACACTGTGCGTCCTGCACCTTGTCGCAGGTCGGCGGGAGACATCGGCTGACGCGGCTGCGTCGCGAATGGCCACCGAGGCGCCTTGGGTGATCGTCGGCGATGTCAGCGAGATTGCCGAAGGCAGGGCGATCATCGGGGTGGCACCGGGCGGCGAGCGCATCGCCGTCTTCCGTTCAAAGGGTGGTCTTTCAGCCGTATCCAATATCTGCTCGCACCAGAACGGCCCCATCGGCGAAGGCAAGGTCGTCATCGGCTTTATCACCTGCCCCTGGCATGGCTATCAGTATCGCCTCGAGGACGGTTGTTCGCCACCGCCGTTCCGGGAGCGGATCCGTAAATATCGCCTTCGCCTGGAGGGATCGAGCATTCTGGTTGATCCGGAACCTTTGCCTCTTGGCACAAAGCTGGAGCCGTTGGCCATCCCCGCGGAGTTGCTTCCCGCGGCTGCCGCGCCGAAGAATGGAGGAACGGTTTGATGCTGAGGCCCGTCGAACGCGGATTTTTTGTCGGTTACTTCAAGAAAGTCCCAGCCGATGTCAGGGTGCTGATGATCGGGTTCATCGTGTTCTTCATTGCCACTATGGCGACGACTTCGGCGTTGCTGTCCCTGAATACCGAAAGTCCAGGCGCGGGCAGCTATGCCGACGAGCTCTCCGGCGAGCATTTGATCGGCACCATGGAGGTAAAGCCCTATCCGATTCTTCGTGTTCCCTCCGACGGCAAAAAGCCCGCGCGCGCTGTCATGCTGGCGGGCTCGGGCAAGTTCGGGGTGGACGACAGGGCGCTGCCACTTGCGGGCAAAACCGCACAGGCCGGTGGCATCTTCGTTAAGCGTGGAGACCTGGTCATGCTGCTGATCGGCGGCGAAGACGACCTAAAAGCAGCCGATCCGCAAATGCCGGCCCTGCCGGTCACGTCCGTGCCGGACAATCTCGGTCGGTGGCGTTTGACGGGCGAGATCTGTGATGGAAAATGCAGTGCTGGCGCCATGAAGCCGGGGACGGGCCTCGCGCACAAGGCCTGCGCTAATCTGTGTATTTCTGGAGGTGTTCCACCCGTCTTCGTTTCCACTGCACCCGTGGACGGCCACATCTTCTTTCTTCTCGCTTCCAAGGACGGAGGACCGATGCCGGCGGCCTTGCTCGACAAGACCGGTTTACCGGTGGTGCTTGAAGGTAATATCGAACGCCGCGACGATCTGCTGATTTTCAAGATCGACAGTTTCCGCGAGGTGGCGGGAGCATGACCCAGAAAGGGAGAGGCTTCTGGCGCCATCTGTTCGGTCTATTGCTGGCGCTGATTGCTACCATCATGATCGTCCTCGCATGGCAGTATGGTCTGGACTATCTGAGCGGCACCCCGTTCGAAGAACTGCGCTACGTGATCTTCGGGGTTGCCGTTATCGGACTGCTCTCCGCCCTTAACAGCCTGACGCTGAGGCTGATGAAGTAGAAAGCAGACAAAGGTTGAACCATACAGGGTTGAGTTTTAGACCGTATGTTCTAAAATAGATCGGCGATAGCCCTGGGCAGTCGCCCGTTCGATCCATGTTCTGGGAGACAGGATGTATGGCAAGACCTAGAGAATTTGATGAAGAAAAAATATTGCTGCTGGCTGTAGAGCGGTTTTGGGAACACGGCTACGAGGCAACGTCAATCCGCGATCTGGCCCAGGCAATCGGGCTGACCACCGCAAGCATCTACAATGCCTTTGGCGACAAGCACGCATTTTATCGCAAAGCGCTCGATTTCTATGTCGAACGGAGCTTCGGCGACCGTGTCGGCCGGTTTGAGACGAAGCCGCCGCGTGAGGCGATCGGCGCATTTTTCAACGAAATTATTGAGCGGTCGTTGAGCGATACAAAGCGGAAAGGCTGCATGCTGGTCAATTCCGCGCTCGAGGTAGCACCACATGATGATGAGTTTCAGCGGGTGGTGGCTCAAGTCCTGGTGCGGGTTGAGGCTTTCTTCAGGCACTGCGTCGAAAAAGGCCAGAAAGACGGATCGATCAATCGTTGCCAAAAAGCATCGGACATGGCCGGCACGCTCCTCGGCACACTGCTTGGTATTCGTGTGCTAGCGCGCACGCGTCCAGAAAGAGACCTTCTGGAAGGTCTTATCCGGCCCGTTTTTGCACTGCTGGAACCCCAATCACAGTCAGACAATCTTATCTCATGATCGATGACATGAACGTTCAAACGCTTGCACGTTTCGGCCCGATATCCCACACGCAAAAAAATCCGGCTGGTCTCTGTAACAATTGCACGAGAACCGCCGAAGAAGGATATGTCGGATGAAAGATCTGGCGCGTGAAAAGGAATGGGCATCCTGGCTGCGTTCCGCGATTGCGGGCGACAGTCATGCCTATCACAAATTCCTGACGGCCCTCACACCACATTTACGGGTGATGGCGCGGAAGCGTTGTGACCAGTTCGGTGCGCCGGCCAGCGAGGCTGAGGACGTGGTTCAGGAAGTGCTGCTTACTATCCATCTCAAGCGGGGGACATGGGATCCGTCACGGCCTTTGGGGCCATGGCTATCGGCAATCGTTCGCAACAAGGTGGTCGATAGCCTGCGGCGCCGTGGCAGTCAGTCAGTACCACTCGAGGACGTCGTTGCTACACTTAAAGCAGACGAACGCATCGCAGCCTCCGATCGCATCGATATCGAACAGATTTTGGGCAAGCTCAAGGATCCGCAACGAACGATCGTTCAATCGATATCGATTGAAGGGTCGAGTGTTCGGGAAACCGCCGATCGGCTGGAAATGACAGAGGTGGCGGTACGTGTTTCCCTGCATAGGGCATTGAAGGGGTTGGCTGCTCTCTATTCGGGGCGGGTGACATGAAAACTGATGAGTTGATCGAACTGCTCGTGCAGGATACCCCGGTTCGACTGAATCTTGATCATGCCCTGATGCATGCTGCCACTGCCGCTACATTGATCGCCGCCATTTTGTTCTTCGCGGTCATCGGCTTGCGTGCGGACTTCGTCACGGCCATCGAGACCGGCCGCTTCCTGTTCAAATTCGTGATCACGGGATCTCTCAGCTTGACCGGTGGGATGGTCATGTTCCGGATTGGAAGACCGGGCGTCCCGGTTCGGTTGACGGCATTGGGCTTAACGGTTCCAGCTCTGTTGATGAGTGCAGCGGCGATCTTTGAACTGTTGGTCATGCCGTCGGAGACATGGGTGACGCGCATGATCGGGCGCAATTCCAGCCTCTGCCTGACGATTATCCCTTTCTTATCGGTGGGTCCTCTTGCCTGTTTTCTCTACGCGCTTCGATCCGCTGCCCCCACCCGACCCGCGGTCGCCGGAGCTGTTGCCGGGCTCGTAGCGGCAGGGATTGCGGCGACATTCTACGCAGCCAATTGCGATGACGACAGCCCGCTCTTTGTAATGCTGTGGTATCCGATTGCCATTTCGATAGTTGCCGGAACCGGTGCTTTGCTTGGCCACAGACTGTTGCGCTGGTAGGTCACGATGGTGAAACCGACATACTTCGTGGCTGGTGAGAGTGGCCAATGGCAGGTCGAGGCAACGCGCGCCATTATTGGCAAGGGTCTGGATGTTGCGCCTCGTCTTAGTGTCATGGACACCGATCAGGTCATATTACCCGATTCGGCGGCCTGGATTCTGCGCGGAACAGCCGGCAGCGCGCGATACACGACCCGTGTCGAACTCGATCAGCTTGGAGAACGCCAACCACCGTTGGGCCGCGCAACGGCCTGCCTCGCGGTCTTGATCCCGATCCGCAAGTCGGATCTTTGGTGGTCTCTTGCGCAGGACGAACGCCGTGCCATCATTCAGGAGAGGTCGGCGCATTTTCAGATTGGAATGGACTATTTGCCTGCGGTCGCTCGACGCCTCTATCACAGCCGTGATCTTGGCGAGCCTTTCGATTTTCTCACCTGGTTCGAATTCGCGGAGGAAAGTGCCTCTCAATTTGAGGCCATGCTCTTTCGATTGCGTGCGACCGAAGAATGGCGTTATGTCGAACGTGAAGTCGAGATCCGCTTGCGGATATGGCAAGATGAATAATGTTGTCAAGACAGCCAATCTTTGCACAACGAAACGGGACGGTTCTCGTCGGACCAGCCGCAAACGGAGTACTTGAGTGAACACGGAAGACCTGATCAATCTGATATCAGAGGACACACGGCGGCCCGTCAACCTCTCGAGGGCGCTTGCTCTGGCGACAGCTGCTGGCGCATTGGTAGCGGGATTGGTGTTCTTTTCGGTCCTGGGTGTTCGACCTGATTTTGCTCAAGCCATCCTGACTGCGCGCTTCGCATTCAAGTTCATTGCCACCTTGGCGCTGTTTTTTGTGGCGGCATCGCTGATGGAGAGCCTTATTCGTCCAGGAGAGAGCGCAACGGCTCGGCGCTGGTTACTGCTGCTGGCACCAGCGCTGTTGATCGCCGCCGCCACCATCGAGATGATCGTCACCCCGGCCGATCTTTGGGGAACCAGACTGTTGGGCCATAATGCGTTGCATTGCCTGACGGTTATACCGATCCTCTCATTAGCGCCGACCGTGTTCCTCTTTCTGGTGATGCGCCATGGTGCGCCGGATCACCCCGGTCAGGCTGGGGCAATCGCGGCTTTGGCTTCCGCCGGTATTGCCGCTACGCTTTACGCCTCCAATTGCCCCGACGACAGTCCGTTGTTCGTCGCAACCTGGTATCCAATCGCCATACTCATTGTGGCCGTTGCGGGCTATTTTGCAGGCCGACGCTTTCTAAGGTGGTAGCTACGACGAAGCAGTTGCAATGCCAGGCCCTATCCGTCCGGCGAAAGTCGATGGCGTTCATTATGAACAATCGTCTGGAACGGGGCCGCTGATTGCAAGCCGACAGCTTTGGCTGGAGCCCTACAAACCACCCATGATCAGTTTCCCGACCGCGAACTCGCTCGCGAAATAACCGCTGTACTTGGGTAAACTGTCTGCCATGTCCATCACACGACGGTGATAGAAGATGTCCATCCGTACCGGCGGCAGCCGGGTTTCCGGGCCGAAGTTGCTGGTCGGAATGAACATCACCTTGAGTGGCCCCGCCCCCATAACCTCTACGACGGGATTGTCGCAAGTGCGGCAGAGCCCGCGATCGAAGTTCGGCGGTGAACGATACTTCTTGAACGAGATATTATCGGCACCTTTCAGTGTCACATCCTTGGCGCGAACAGCGACAACATCGGCGAACAGTTTGCCGTTGAACGCCTGGCAGATCAGGCAGTGGCACCGGAACCTGGCTTTCGGCGAGGTATGCACCTCGAACGAGCAAGCGCCGCATTCGCATGCGCCGCGTAGCCGCGACGACGTGTCGGTGGTCATGTGCTGATACTCCTGAGCTTGATTTGATGACGGCATGCTGATCACCGGAGCATCATTTTGAGGATGATATCGATCGGCTGTCTGAACGGGGCATGGAGCAGGTTGGAGAGGTTCCAATGGCCCTGCTCATAGATCCCCTTGGCATGGCTGAGGGTGCGGAAGCCTTCGATGCCATGGTATGCGCCCATGCCGCTGGCCCCGACGCCGCCGAAGGGCAAGTCATCCTGAGCGATGTGCATGATCGTGCCGTTCACGGTGACGTTGCCTGAGGTTGTTCGGCTCAGCACCATGCGTCGGTCTTCATCATCGGCACCGAAGTAGTAGAGCGCGAGCGGCCGGGGCCGGGCGTTCACGTAGGCGATCGCTTCTTCAACGTCGCTGTAGGGAAAAATCGGTAGGACCGGGCCGAAGATTTCCTCGTGAGCGATGCGCATGTCGTCTGTAACGCCAAGCACCACGGTTGGCGCCAGCGTGTTGGGGCGACGGGATGCATCGTCGGGCCGGTTGCCGACCTCGATGATCCGCGCTCCTTTGGAGCGAGCATCGTCGATAAGGCTCCGGAGCCGGGAATAGTGCCGCTCGTTGATGATCGAGGTGAAGTGTTCACTCGTCGGACCGTCAGCATAAAGCGACGCCACTTTCCGGTCATACGCCTTGACGAATGCGTCAACCTCGCTTTCGTGGACCAGTGCGAAGTCCGGGGCAATGCAGGTTTGTCCGGCGCTGAGCAGCTTCCCGTAGGCAATTGACGCCGCCGCCTGGTCGAGAGTGTGGCCCTTGGCGACGATGACCGGTGATTTGCCGCCGAGTTCGAGGGTAACCGGAACGAGGTTCTCGCTTGCGGCCTTCATCACCGATCGCCCTACTGCGGTGCTCCCGGTGAAGACGAGATGGTCAAACGGGAGGGCAGTGAATGCCGCCCCCACGACCGCATCGCCCGTGACGACCGCGAACTGATCTTCGGAGAAGATCTCGCCGAACATTTTTGCGAGCAGCGCATTGGTGACGGGCGTGAACTCCGAGGGTTTCAGCATCACCCGGTTTCCGGCAGCGATGGCGGTCGCGACCGGCATCAGCGCGAGGTTCACCGGATAGTTCCACGGCGACATCACGCCGACGACGCCAAGCGGCTGATATTCAATGCGGGCCTTGCCCATCCGCATGTGCAGAGCAACGTGGCGGCGGGTCGGCGTCATGAATTTGCGAAGGTTGCGGATCAGATACTTTGTACCCTCGGCGACCCCTCCAACCTCCATGATCGCCGTCTCGTACCTCGATCGATGCCCGAAATCGGCATTGATGGCATCTTCGATCGCTTTGCGGTGCCCGATGAGCGCGGCCCTCAACTTGGCCAGATCAGCGCGTCGCTGCGCCAACGAAGGCGCTCCCTCGCGCAGGAAGGCAGCGCGCTGGCCTGCGAGGAGACTGCCCAGCCGATTAGCCTCGGTGATATTTGCGGTTGCGTTCATGGTCCGCTCCAATGTAGACAAGAGAAACTTACGCCCTTGACATAAGCGCTTAAGTAGTCACTGTCAACAATGTAATCACAAGAAACTTTGAGGTATCATGCCGGACACATCCAGCCGCCCTTACCATCATGGTGATCTCCGTCGTGCGCTTATCGAGACGGCGTTGGATATGCTTGCCGAGGAAAAGGGCTGGCAGTTCACGCTGCGGGAAGTCGCGCGCCGGGCTGGCGTCAGCCACGGGGCACCCTACAAGCACTTTCCAGACAAAGGCGCGCTGCTCGCGGAGCTCGCAATGATTGGCTTCGACCGCCTGCGGAAGTCCCTTTCGGCTGCGAAGCCCAAGGCGCCCAATTCTCTGCGCGACGAAATCACTCCGATAGCTCGTGCCTACGTCGCGTTCGGAACGGACAACCCGGCTCTCTACCGCCTGATGTTCAGCGCAGGGGAGGAGAAAGCCGCAGGGGTGCATCTCAACGAGCGGGCGCTCGCGGTCTTCGATGTGGCGCTCGAAATCCTCCAGCGCGGCCAGGCCGCGGGGAGCATACGCAAGCGGCCGATAGAAGGTCAGGCGGCAGCCTGGTGGGGGCTCATCCACGGCATGACCATGCTTGCGATCGATGGGCTCCTAGTGCCCGAGAAAGTCGGATCGGCCCCCTTGGATGCGGCTTTGAGCACGCTGGTGGAAGGGCTGGCGAGCCCGGCAACATGACACGACCTGCGCATGGTTGACCTCTTCTTCGTGAAGGTGAGCCGGCGTCGCAAGTAGTCCTTCGGCAGATCGTGATACGCGTTGGTGACGATACTTTCGAAGTGCGTCGCGTTGAGCAGGGTCGCTTTCGTTCCGCTGCTCCAGATGCGGTGACTTATTTACCCGAGAACTAGTCCTCTTCTTCCGGATCGGAGGAGAACAGCCAGACTTCGACGATCTTGCCATCCTGCACGCGCAGCAGATCGATACCGGGCTGGTCGACCTTGGCGCCTTCACGCTGACCGGCGAACTCGATCTCGATGGCAACCAGGTCGCCGTTGGCGAGATAGCGATGGGCATGGGTGATGGCGAAACTACCACCAGACTTTGCCATCATGGCGCCCATCATGGCACCAAATTCGGCAATGCCGTTCTTGGTGCCCGAGAACTGGTTATTGCCCGGCTGATGCCAAATGACCTGGGGCGAAAGCAGTTCGCCAAGCGTGGCCTGATCGCCGGTCTGGACGGCTTTGATATAAGCTTTTCCGATGTCGATAGTGGTCATTTCGGTCTCTCATTTGCAGATGTTGGAACCTGCTGCGAAGTGCCCTTCGCAGTTCATAAGAGTGATAATAATGGGTAGCATCCCATTCTGTCGTGGTTCATAATCGCCGAAATATGATACTTATCGGACATGTCCGACCGGAACTGGCGCAACGCGAATGACAAAGAGCCGAGCGAAGCTGGATCAACTCAATTACCGTCCGAGTGGGCGCGATCTGGATGTTGAGATATTTCATTTTTCGGACTTGCGGCGCCGCGTGACCTCCGAGCAAATCCTGGCGCTGTACCATTATTCCTTCCACACGCTGATCTGCGTGACCGAGGGTGCGGTGACCCAGATCGTGGACTTCCAGCCGATCAATTGCGCGGCCGGATCCCTCCTCGTGTTGAGGCCCGGACAGGTTCACAGTTTCGGCAGTGATAAAGGCTGGGACGGGTGGATGGTCCTGTTCCGCGCAGAATTCCTCCCATCGGAGACGCAAACGACTGCCGATCTGCTGCCTGTCCTGGGTCTGGATCGGCTACCCGATCACCTATCCCTATTCACTGCCGATTTCGGCGCTGTGAATGAGGCGATCGCCAGGATGCAGCAGGACGCCACGAGCCCCGCTCCGCCCAAGGATGTACACGCGCTCTTGCGATACGAACTTTGTGCGCTGCTTCTGCGCCTTGCCATCCTGCAGGATAAGCACATGGGCATTGACGTCGCACAAAGCCCGGGGGTGCAGCGTTATGCCAGGTTTCGCAGGCTACTCGAACAAAACTATGCTGGCTGGCATCAGGTATCCGCCTATGCGGCAGCTCTAGGCTGTACCGAGAAAAGCCTGACGCGAGCGGCGTTGGAGGCGACCGGGCAAAGCGCCAAAAACGCCATCACGGCTCGTATCGCCTTGGAAGCCAAACGGCTCCTGGTCCATACCGACAGGCCCATCTACCTCATCGCAGAGGGCCTCGGTTTCGCGGAGGCAACCAATTTCGCTAAGTTTTTCAGCCGCGAAACCGGTTTCACCCCGATTAAGTTTCGCAAGCAATACAAGAACTGAACGCCTTAGGGATAGCACCTCAACCGCCACGGATAGCTTGGGGACGGCGTCGATCACACGGTTGTAGATCGATTACTGCTCCTTCTTGTACAAATCCTGGAAGATGAGCCGGCCCCAAGTGCGGCCGCGTGCGTGCACCAGCGCGCCACCCTCGTTGAGCTTTCCCAGCTTGACGGGTGCGAAGCCGAGTTGTTTGGCCAAGGCCGCCACGGGAGTGATCGCGTCCTCGTCGTCGCTCGACAGAAAGACGACCCGGTGGCCGCCCTCAACGGCCGGATCGGCAGCCAGGGTGGCCGCAATCAGGTGATTGAACCCTTTCACGAGCTTGGCGCCGGAGAACGATTTCGCTACGAAGGCGGAGGACGGGAGGCCGTCCAGCTCTTCAGGGACGGGAAATGCGTTCATCGCATCGATGACTGTCTTGCCTTCCCAGCTCGGCAGAGCCTTCGCAACATCGCGATGCTCTCCGAACGGGACCGCCAGGATGATCGTGTCGGCCTCGAGTGCATCCCGCAGCGACTTGGCGACGACCGTGGGTCCAATAGCCCGAGCCTGCGGCGCCAACGCCTCGGGCGGCCGGCGGCTCGCGACGGCCACCTCGATGTTTTTACGCGCGAAGGCGTGGGCGAGGGCCTGGCCTATCTTGCCGAATCCTACAATTGCGTAGCTCATAATGCTTCTCCGATATTGTGTTGATATTGATTTCCCGGCCCTGGACGGCGCTGGGTTATCTGCCGAGCCCCACAGAGCTCCGAATAAGTGAACGGGCGCCTGGCCGGGTGCAGGGCGTCAGAGTTGGGCTAGGCCGCCGTCGACGGCTACCTCGCTGGCGGTCATGAAGCTGCTGTCCGGCGAGGCGAGGAAGGCCGCCGCCGCCCCGAGCTCTGCCGGATCGCCCATGCGCTGAAACGCCGTCATTGAGCCGTAGGCCTTCAGGCCGTCCTCGCCGAGCGCTTCGGTCGCGAGTTCGGTCGCGATGGCCCCAGGCGACAGGACGTTTACCCGGATGCCGGTGCCCTTGAGATCCTCTGCCCAGGTTCGCGCGAGGTTGCGCACTGCCGCCTTGCTCGCGCTGTAGGCGGTGAATGCCGGGGCGCCCGTGGTACCGGCGCTCGATCCGGTCAGAATAATCGAGCCACCTTCGCCCATCAGCGGTAGCGCCTTCTGGACCGTGAAGATCGTACCCTTCACATTGACGTCGAAGGTTTCGTCGATGTGCTCGGCGGTGATCTCGCCGAGCTTAAGCTGGCTTCCTACCCCAGCATTGGCGAAGACGATGTCGAGGGTTCCGCGCTCGGTCTTCACCGCCGCGTAAAGTCGGTCGAGATCGGCCTCATCGGAAACCGAGCCCTGCACCGCGCGGGCATTGGATCCGAGCTCGGCGACGGCGGCGGCGAGCGCATCCTGCCGGCGGCCGAAGATGAAGACGAAAGCGCCCTCCTCGATGAAGCGCTTTGCAGCGGCGAGGCCGATGCCGGTGGCGCCACCGGTGATCACGGCCGTCTTTCCATTCAGTCTGTTCATGTCATGCATCCTTTGATTGTCCAGGGACTCCTCCCGAGACCCTCAAAATAGGTCCGCCGGAGTCAGGCGTTGAGTGCGGAAGCGCGCACATCGGTGGTGCAAAATCGATCCGGCTGGACGACTGACGCCAGCCGCGACAGCGGTGCCCGCGTTCGGAATTGGGCCGTGCTCGTCGACATAAGCTATGATGACCGCCCGTTCTGCTGTACGAATGCGTTCGATACGGGCTTTGGAAGGCGCACCGAGCGGTGCCGGATTGCACCATGATCGACTGGGATGACATTCGCTACTTTCTTGCCGTGGCGCGCGGAGGCTCGGTGCGGGCTGCCGCCGAGGGCCTCGGGGTGTATCACTCGACCGTGCTGCGACGCATCGCCCAGCTCGAGGAACGCCTCGGGGCGCAGATGTTCGAAAAGCTGCCTTCGGGCTACCGCCTGACGGCTGCGGGCGACGAGGTCCTCGAACTCGCTAACCAGATGGAAGCGTCGTCGCACCAGCTGGAGACGCGTGTCTTCGGGCGCGACCAGAGCGTGCGCGGGCAGCTGCGGGTGACGTTGGCTCCAACCCTTGCGACGCACCTGCTCATGCCGGACCTCGCCGATTTCGCGCGTCAGCATCCTGATATCGAGATGGACATCTTGTCGTCCGGCGAGCTGGCAAATCTGACCAACCGAGAGGCCGATGTCGCGATCCGCGTCGTTTACGACCGCAAAACCCTGCCGCTCAATCTTCACGCCCTGAAGGGACCGGAGCTGTTCGGCGGCGTCTACATGTCCTGCGATCGACTGGCCGCGTGGCGCGCGGGCGCGCCGGATCCCATCCGGTGGATCGTCATAAGCATGTTTGGTATCCCGGACTGGGCCAGCGAGGGTGAGGTTCGCACCACGGGGGTTCCGTTCAGGACCACGGACGGCGAGGCGCAGATCGTTGCAGTACGGCAAGGGCTCGGGATCACAACACTGCCGTGCTTCGTCGGAGATGCCGACCCCCTGCTGGTGAGAGTGCCGGGCACCGACCTGCACATGCATGGAACGCTCTGGCTTCTCACGCAGGGGGAGACACGCAAGACGAAGCGCGTGCGGCTCTTCACGGAGTTCGTATCCCGCAGGCTCGCCGCGTACGCTCCGCTTCTCGCCGGGCTGTCCATATCGCGCGACTGACGTCCGGCAGGTCGCCGGCGGCGCTTGCCGTCATCCGGCCGGAAGCCGAGCTGCGATCGCTTGAAGCGGCGTCGTTCAATCCGCGAATGTTGCGCCGTTTGCGCTTTAGATCAGGATGTCGTCCGAAAACCGCTCACACTTTTCGGCATCATGCTCTAGCGACCGACACCTGCAAAGTGCGGAGCCGGTTCGCAATACTCAATCAGCAATTCGGTGAGGACCCGTATCTTCCGTGCGGGATGCTGACCTGGCGGGCGGATGACATATGCACCTGCCGGGGGTGGTGGATAATGCGTCATGACCGGCACAAGCGCGCCGGAGGCTATAAATTCATGGGTAAGGCAATCGGGCAGGTAAGCGATCCCTAATCCTGCTGCCGCGGCGGCGACTAGAGCGGTGCCGTTGTCGGCTTTAAAGCGCCCCTGCGGACGAACCGTGATGATCTTGTCGCCATCCATGAGTTGCCAGGCTTCGGTGCCCTGCATGAGGGCCTCGTGAGCGACGAGCGCGTCCGGCGTCTCGGGAGATCCATGCACCTTGATGTAGTCCGGGCTCGCGACGAACTTCCCATAGATCGGTCCGACGCGTCTTGCGATCAAGTTGGAGTCCTGAAGATAGCCAACCCGGATCGCACAATCATAACCCTCTGTGATGAGATCGACGAAGCGATCACTGTAGCAGGTGTGGATGTGGAGCTGGGGGTGGCGGCGCGCCATTTCCGCGAGGATGGGAGCGAAGTGAGTCTGGCCGAAGGAAAGCGGCACGGCAACTCGCAAGCGGCCGCGAAGGTCACCGGCGGGTAGGATCGTTTCCTTGGCCACGTCGATCTCGGCGCAAACTCTCGCTGCATAATCTCGGAACGTGGCCCCTGCTTCCGTGAGAGCGGCGCCCCGAGTGGTCCGTGCAAGAAGCTGGACACCAAGTTCCGCTTCAAGCCGGGAGAGCCGCCGACTGACGATCGACTTGGAGACGCCGAGCCGGAGCGCAGCCGGCGAAACTCCCCCGGCATCAGCCACTTCCACGAAGGTTTGCAGTTCTTCGATGTCCATTTGGCGTTCCCCTTTTCGCGACATAGCTTGCCATAAAAGGGTGCTACCGCATCTCGAGTAGGAACGGCAATACTGCTTCCGGGCAACGTCGCCCCTGGCGCATGTCTCCCGCAAAACCAATGCCGCTCATGGGCGGCAGCAAAGGAAGTAATAATGACCTTTCGTAATGGCCTTGCTTCGCTTCTTCGTCCCGAAGATTCGGTACTCGTTCTGATCGACCACCAGCCTTACCAGCTCACGAACCTGAACAGCCACGATCCGCAGGCGGTGGTCAACAATTCGACGGCCCTGGCGAAGGCCGCGAGGGCTTTCGGTGTTCCCACCATCCTGACGAGCGTGATCGCCGATCGGGGCGGTCTGATCTTCCCGCAAATCACCGATGTCTTCCCGGGCCAGGAGGTGATCGACCGGACGTTCATCAATACCTGGGAAGACAGGAAGGTCGTGGACGCGGTCAGGGCGACCGGCCGCAAGCAGCTGATCATCGCCGGCCTGTGGACCGAGATATGCGTCGCGATGCCGGTGATCCAGGCGCTCGGCGAAGGCTGGGATGTGACTGTTATCACCGACGCGTCGGGGGGCACGTCGGTCGAGGCCCACGAGGTCGCCATCCAGCGCATGATCGCGGCTGGCGCGAACATGATGACCTGGCTGGCGCTGGCGTCCGAATGGCAGCGCGACTGGGCTCGGACCGAGCACGCTGCAGAGTTGACGGAGGTTCTCAAGCAGCACGCCGCTGGTAGCGGTATCGCGTACCTGTGGGAGCAGCAGCTGCTCAACACGCCTGTACCTAGAGCATGATGCCGAAAAGTGTCAGCGGTTTTCGGACGACATCATGCTCTAACTTTTAGAACAGGATTCAGATTTTAGGCCAATCTGGCCTAAAATCATCCCGTTCTGGCAACGCAGGCTGATCTGCACCCGGATCAGGCGCCCGTCCGCTATCGCAGGCATCACCTTTGCGACGGGCGCCCCTATGAATTCGTAGGCTGCGCGCCGTCACCTCCGTCGACGGCACGACGGCGCCGCCAAGCGGGCTGTTTCCGTCGCTTTGACCCAACCCAAGACCAGACTTTCGCGGCGATTTCCATCTGGCGAGTCCCGAGATCAAGCCGGAACGTAGGTCAACCTGATCACATCCTCGCCAATCCGGTCATGAGCCATCAGGCGGAGCGGCGGCCGGGGTCCGGCGAAATATGGCTTGCCGTAACCGAGCACGACGGGGTGCAGGTAGATGCGATACTCATCGATCAGGCCAAGTTCGGTGAGGCTTTGCGCCAAATGGGGGCCGGCAACTTCGATCTCCCCGTCACGTTCCGCCTTAAGCTCGCGGATCGCGGCCTCAAGGTCTTCCCCAACAAGCCTGGCGTTGGGACCGACCGACTTCAACGAGCGCGAGACGACCCATTTCGGCTGATTCCGCCACGCCGCCGCGAAAGCCCGTCGCTCTGCATCCCATTCAGGATGTTCGTCGTCCCAGTAACGCATGACCTCATACATCTGGCGACCGTACACACTGCCCGCCTGCCGCTCTGCCTCCTCGATGAAGTGGCGGAAGAGCGTCGGGCTTGGCCCAAACGCCATATGATCGACGTAGCCGTCCAGGGACTGGTTCATTCCGAATACGAGCTTAGCCATCCTCACTTCCTTTCCTTAAACGGCATATCCGTATATCTGATTGCATTATGCAATCGGTTGCGATTTAACTCAACTGGTTTTAAATCGCAATTTGTTTTTGGAGCAGCCTGAACGCCCACGCTCAGGCTGCCGACTAATCTGCCTGTCAAGGCTACCTGGGTGGACAACGGCCTGTCCGCTTCCAGCGATCCGAAATGGACAAGCCATCGTCAGAGGGCGCTATTTCAGCGGCAGAAACAACTCCGCCACCGCCTCATGCTCCGGCACTTCGGGGAAGAAGCTCAGCCGCTGGCAATAGATCGGGAAGTCGCGTGCTTCCTCGCCGCTGGCCGGAAGCCAGTCGCGATAAAGGTAGAGCGCGGCGGGCTCCAGATTGTCGGTGTTGCCGACGACGCGCAGCACCGCGCAGCGTCCGCCAGGGATCTCGCCGGCTTTGATCTCTTCGCCGTTCGCCTGGATCGGTTGGTCGGTCCCGACACAAAGGTCGACGCTATAATCGGCAGGCGACTGAGGACGCCGCTCGGAACGCCAGACGTTAAAAGTCGGATTTGTCCTGGGGTGCAGGCCAGCGGCCTTGCGCCAGGCGATGAACCGCTGGATGGTGGCACCGAGCGTCGCCGGGTCGCCCCGATGCTCCATGATCGCCACCGGCGTGGCAGGCACATTGCGAATTATCACGTCGTCAGTGGTAAAAGTCTTCTGCATGAGCTTGCTCCTTGCATTGTCGAGAGGCCCGAAGGCGGCAAGCCACAGCTCCCAGTCGGGAGACTTCCGAAACGACGAAGGCGATTGACCGAACCGTTGCCGAAAGGCGCGGGCGAAGGCATCCGGCGCATCGTAGCCGGCATCCATCGCTATATCGGTGACGCGTTCTTCGTCCCTGTAAGCCAGCCGGTATGAAGCGCGCTTCATGCGGGCAAGCTGGATATAGCGATGCACGGACAATCCGAAGGTCGCCGTGAACTGCCGGTGGAAATGAAACTTCGAGAAGGCTGCGACACTGCTCAAAACATCAAGATCGAGATCGTCATCGAGGTGCCGGTCGATATAATCCAGCACTCGCTGCATCCGCTCATGATAGTTCCGAACCGCTGCGGTCATTCGTCTTGGTCTCCGTGGCAGCTCAAACTAGATCCCTCAGGCAACGCAGCGCTCGACCGATCTTGCGGTTTGGCATGGATCAGCCGGCGTGCCGCTCGGCATCGCGACCGAGAGCTGATCCTCGCTCTATCGCTCGGCCTTTAGCGTGCCAATGCTGGCGCATGACTAATGTCGAGAAGACTATGATTATCGAACTAACGTCTCATGATTTTGAAGCGCTGCTGAATGGCATCGCGCCACGTCATCTGCGCCTTGTCCAAGACAGCGCCATTGCGCCTCCTGAAGTATTGACGATGTTGAACCGCCTCGCGGTGATCTTAAACCTTGTATGCAAAGGTCGATAAGGCTATCTTACCTTTGTCTTACCTGCAGGGCTCAAGCCGATGGCTCACTCTGAAAATCTCATTACGACCGTCTCGACCAAAGGGCAGGTCATCCTTCCCAAAGCGATCCGTCAGCGGCGGGAATGGGAGGCTGGTACTCGGCTGATCGTTGAAGAAACTGCGGAAGGCGTGCTTCTGAGGCAGGCTCCTGCCTTTTCTCAGACCCGGCCGGACGATGTGTTCGGCATGCTTCCCTTCAGCGGTGAGCCGAAAACTCTGGAAGACATGGAAGCCGGCGTATTGGCCGAAGCTCGCCGCCGTCATGATCGCGATTGATACCAATCTTATCGTCCGGTATCTGACCGGCGATCATCCCGAACAATCTTCCCGTGCCCGCGAGATCGTCGATGGGCAGCCGGTTTTTGTTGCCGTTACGGTGGTGCTGGAAGCAGAATGGGTGCTGCGCAGCGCCTATGGGTACGGTCGACCAGACGTTGTTCGTGCGCTTCGCGCTTTCGGCGGCCTGTCAACGGTCACGATTGAAGATTCGGCAATCGTTGCTGCTGCTTTCGATCTCGCCGAGAACGGAATGGATTTTGCCGATGCCTTACACCTTACCAAATCGGTCCATTGCGAAGAGTTCGTTACCTTCGACCGCAAATTTATGAAAGCGGCTCAAGCCGCGGGTTATGAGGCAGTCCGGGAAGCCTGAAACCAATTCGTTGACATTCGCCGGAGGTAACGACGATGTCTACCGCCGGTCGGACCTGCGGACATAATCGACCAATGCGCGCAGCTTCAGCGGCTGCCTCTGGCGCCTGGGATAGTAGAGATAGAAGCCCGGAAAGGGTGGGCAGAAATCTTCCAGCAGCGGCACGAGTTCCCCGCGGTCGATATAGGGCTGGAAGGTCTCCACCATGCCGAAGGTGATGCCGGCTCCGGCGCAGGCCATGCGGATCATCATGCCCATGTCGTTGGTCGTAACGGCGGGATCAATCGCGACGTCGAAGTCGCGGTCGTTTTCGGTGAACTCCCAGCGATAGGGTGCCGTATCCGGGCGTGGCCGCCATCCGATGCAGGCGTGGTTCTGCAACTCGCCGGGATGGCGGGGGTGGCCGCGGCGCTCGAGATAGCTACAGGATGCGGCCGCGCATTGTCGCTGCTCTTCGGAGACTGAAATCGCGATCATATCCTGTTCGATCACCTCGCCGAGCCGGACACCGGCGTCAAAGCCGGCCTCGACGATATCGAATTCGTCATCGGTGATGGTGATATCGAGTTTGATATCAGGGCAGGCTTCCATGAAGCCGGCCAGCAAGGTGCCGGAGAGGAAGTTCTCGGCGATCGAGGAAACGGTGATCCGCAGCAGGCCGCTCGGGCGCGCCTGCATTTCCCGCACCGTCTGCATCGCATCCTTGACCTGGCGGACCGATGGGCGAACCGCGTCGAAGAACACTTCGCCGGCTTCGGTCAGGCTGACGCTGCGCGTCGTGCGCTGGACCAGGGCGACGCCGACCCGATCCTCCAGGCGCTGCAGGGCCTGGCTGACGGCGGAGCGGGTGACACCGAGCCGCTCGCCGGCGAGCCGGAAGTTCCGCGCCTCCGCCACCGCAAGAAAAACTGAAATGCCTTCGAGATCGTCGACCATTGGTTAGCATTTCTAACCAAGTCATCCTGGATTGGCAACTTAATCACTCGAGTTCTCCGTACTATCTTTCAGTCGAAGTCAACGAAGGCTTCGAAAGGCAAGGCAATGCGAAGGATTTTCACAAGCCCCCTCCTGCGGTTTTTCACGGCGGTCACCCTGGCTGGCGTGGCGACCAGTTCGTTCGGCGCCGATACCGTGAACGACCGAGAAACTCAGCAACAACAAACATGCGAGAACAGAATGCAGCAACATCCCTATGTCGGCATGTGGGTTACGGATGATGGCCGCGTCCGCCATGAGCTTCTGCCCAATGGCCGCTACGACGAAGCCCGCGGCAGCCGGGAAAGCGCCTATCGGGGACGCTACGACGTCACCGGAAGCCACATCGAATATTGGGACGACACGGGCTTCACGGCCGACGGCGATTTCGTCGACGGCAATACCCTCCATCATGGCGGCATGGTGCTTCGGCGCAGATGACGTGCCGCCCGAAAGGCAACACCACACAGAAGAAGGCCGCGTTTGCCGGCCGGAAAGGATGACGATCATGTCTTCCCCAACCCCCATCTGGTTCATCACCGGCGCGTCGTCCGGCCTCGGCCGGGCACTCGCCGAAGCCGTTCTGGCGCGTGGCTGGCGCGCCGCCATGACGGCACGCAGACCCGAGACCCTGGCAGATCTCACGGCAGAGCACGGAGGCCGCGCGCTTGCCCTTGCACTGGATGTGACGGATAGCAACGCCATCGCCGGCGCGGTTCATGACGCCGAAACGCATTTCGGTTCGATCGACGTCCTCGTCAACAATGCCGGCTACGGCTACCTCTCGGCGATCGAAGAGGGCGACGACGCCGAGATACGCGCCCAGTTCGAAACCAATGTCTTCGGACTGATCGATGTCACCAAGCAGGTTCTGCCGGGCATGCGTTCACGCCGGCAAGGGCATATCTTCAACGTCTCCTCGCTTGGCGGGCTCGTCGCTTTTGCCGCAACCGGCTACTACCACGCTACGAAGTTTGCGGTCGAAGCCTTGTCGGAATCGCTTTCCCATGAGGTCAGGCCGCTCGGCATCGATGTGACGATCCTCGAACCCGGCGCCTTCCGCACGGATTGGGCCGGCCGGTCGATGGTCGAATCCAGCACGATCATCGAAGACTATGCCGAAACGTCAGGCAAGCGCCGCCAGGCCACCCGCTCGATCTCCGGCAATCAGCCGGGCGATCCCGCGCGCGCGGCAACCGCGATCATATCGGCGTTCGAGGCGGACGCGCCGCCGCTGCGCCTGCTGCTCGGCGCACCTGCCCTGAAGATCGCCCGCGAACGGCTCGATGCGCTGCGCGCAAACTTCGACGCCTGGGCGGAGACATCGCTCAGTGCTGATTTTCCCACCTGACCACCAAAACCCTCAGCCGCATCGCCAGGCGAGCGGCGTATAATGGAGCTTGAAATGTCTGATATCAAAGGAAAAGTCATTGCCATCACCGGCGCCAGCAGCGGCATCGGGGAGGCTGCGGCAAAGGTGCTGGCTGCCGCAGGCGCCCATATCGTGATCGGCGCCCGCCGCACCGAGCGTCTGGAGGAACTCGCCGGCGAAATCGCCGCAACGGGCGGGACGGTGCGCCCGCGACAGCTTGACGTCACCGATCGTTCCCAGGTGGAGGCCTTTGCAGGCTTTGCCCGCTCCGAATTCGGCCGGCTGGATGTCATCGTCAACAATGCCGGCGTCATGCCGCTGTCGCCGCTCGAGGCTCTCAAGGTCGACGAGTGGGACCGGATGGTCGACGTCAACATCAAGGGCGTTCTCTACGGCATCGCGGCGGCGCTTCCGATCATGAAGGCGCAGGGATCGGGGCAGATCATCAACCTGTCTTCGATCGGCGGCCACAGCGTGTCGCCGACGGCCGCCGTCTATTGCGCGACGAAATTCGCAGTGCGGGCGATCTCGGACGGATTGCGGCAGGAGACCGATCGTATCCGCGTGACCGTCATCTCTCCAGGCACGACGACATCGGAACTGGCCGACACGATCACCGATCCGACCGCGCGCGATGCCATGAAGGCTTTCAGGGCGATCACGATCAGCCCCGAGGCGATCGCCAATTCGATCCTCTACGCCGTCAGCCAGCCTGATGACGTCGATGTCAGCGAGATCATCATCCGGCCGACAGCCAGCCCTTATTGAGCGGCTGAGACTCAGTCAAAAAGCACCTCCGCCGCCTAAAATCCCAGCGACTGCTGGGCAGGCGGCGGCGGGGCGAGGTTGACGCCCTCGAGCTCCAGCATGCGGGTCTTCGATGACGAACCGCCGGGAGCGGAGAAGCCGCCGATCTTGCCGCCGGCCGCAAGCACCCGATGGCAGGGAATGATCAGAGCCACCGGGTTCTTCGCCATCGCCTGGCCGACGTCGCGGGCGGCTTCCGGCCCGACGCCGAGCTCCTTGGCCAGCGCACCGTAAGTGGTCGTGTGGCCCCAGCCGACACGCCTTGCCGCCGCATAAATATCCCGGAAGAAGGTATCCTGGCCGGCAAGGTCGAGTTCGACGCCGGAAAAATCCGTCTCCTCACCCTGGAAGTAACGTTTCACTGCCGCGACCGTCTCCAGCACGGCAGGCGTCGGCGCGCCGGGTTCGGCATCCGGCAGGCGGAGCAGCAGGAGCCGTTCGGTGGCCTCTGCTGACTTGGTCGGCAGCTGGAAACGGGTGATGCCGGCGTCGCTCCAGGCGATGCCGCAGAAACCGCCCGCGGTTTCGAAGATGAGATAGTGGTGCGTTGTCTCAGCCATGACACAGCCTCCGTGTTTTCGATGACCCTCAAAATCGTATGAGACGGCCGCTGTTTCAACCCGTTTCTTGCGCGCGTAAGGCGTCCGGGAAATATTGCGATGCGTCCCTCGCAATGTCGATCGAACATCCAAGTCATCCGTTCAGAGCGGATTGTATCGGAAGATTATGTTCCCTTTCTGTTCTTGTTATTCAATCCCACCGGAGTATCCTTCGCCGCGTTTTTGGAAACGGCGAGGCGGGTCATGACGACCCTGAGAACCGACGAACCAGATTTCCTTCGACTTCGAGGATGGGCGAAGTCGGCGCGGGCGACCGCGCGAACACCATAGCGGCGGACACCGGCTTTTCTTCGCTCTCTGTCCACCTGGGGCGGTTGAGCGGCAGGCGGCTTCGATCTCCTGTGATTATGGCAAGGCTTTCTCCCTTTCGGCAAAGCCGCGGCTGAAGACGCTGCATGTGACGATCATCGGCATCGACGATTATCAGGAATTGCCGGAGGGCGCGGTGTTTGCGGCGCGGCAAGCCGGCGCCACGGTGGAGGGCGCGCCGATTGCGATCACTTTCGACAGGATTATGAGCTTCAGGCGGGAAAGCAAGGCGCGACCGCTCGTGCTTTGCGGCGAAGGCGGGCGGAAGGCGCTCACCCGGCTGCATGTCCAGCTCGGCGTCGGCATGCACAATGCCGGACTGCGCCACAATATCCGCCGCGATTTCACGCCGCATATGACGCTACTCTACGACCGCAAGACCGTGCCGCCGACGAGCCTCGACGCACCCGTTTCATGGACGGCATCCGAATTCCTGCTCGTCCACAGTCTTCTCGGAAAAACCGAACATCGAATCATCGATCGCTGGCCGTTGCTCGGCTGAGGCAACGATGTCCTCCCTACTCCGGCTTGCGCTTGGCTGATTTACGCGCATAAAGCTCGGGAAACCTGTTCGGATTGCAGCCGGGGAGCGAAGACAAAATGGACGTTTCAGAGATCATCATCCCTGGAGATACGCCGGGAACGGAGTGGCGGTTGCCGGTACTGCGCTTTAAAGGCCACGATCCGAAGGCGCCGAAGACCTATATCCAGGCGGCACTGCATGCCGGCGAGCTGCCGGGAACGGTGCTGCTGCATTTCCTCTGCGAGCGGCTGCGGCGGTCGGAAAGCCAAGGCGGGATCGCCGGCGATATCACCATCTTGCCGCAGGCCAATCCGATCGGTGCGGCGCAATCGCATTTCGGCGAGCTGCAGGGCCGTTTCGACCTGGGCTCACGCACCAATTTCAACCGGGATTTCCCGCTGATCTCGATTGTCGATCGCGCCACGCTGATCGAAGATCTCGACGATTACCCGGCTACCGACAGATTGAAGCGGCAGCTGCTGCATATGGCGCTTGGCGCCGATCTGGTGCTCGACCTGCATTGCGACGATGAATCCCTGCAATATGCCTATATCGACGAGGCCTTCTGGCCGGAAGCCGCCGATCTTGCCGCTGCACTCGAGATGGAGGCCGTGCTGCTTTCGGATGGCGAAAGCTCGGCCTTCGAGGAGGCCGTCGGCTTTGCATGGAAATATGAAGTTCCCGGCGAGCGTCGGGCCCGGCTGCCCGGCAAACTCTCCGTCACAGTCGAGCTGCGCGGCAAACGCGACGTCGATCCGGTGCTGGCGAAAAAGGATGCGGACGGGCTCTGGCACTTCCTTGCGGCACGGGGGATCGTTGGCGATGGGAAGCCGGCGGCAACGGTATTTTCCGGTCCGGCCGTGCCACTCGACAATGTCGAGATCATCCGCACACCAGAAGGCGGAGCCGTGCTCTTCCATCGCGATATCGGCGAGAGGGTTGCGGAAGGCGATCTTCTCGCGACGATCGTCACCCGGCCAGGGCAGCCGGGCGGCAGCATCGACCTCACCGCGCCGCAGGACGGGCTGATCCTCACCCGAACCTCCGACCGGCTGGTGCGGCGGCGCGGCGACCTGATGAAGATCGCCTGCGACGAACCCAGCAAGGCCTCCCGCAAGGCCGGCACGCTGGAGAATTGAACGGGACCGATTTTGTCCTGCTGCGATTGTCGACGCGCTGGGGGATAAAAAGTCGTACGGCGTTTGCGCCGGCCTTCGTGCATGTTATCTCGCTGTCATCACAGGGAGATCGATCGGGCATGGCCGTCACCATCTATGGCATCAAGAATTGCGACACGATGAAGAAGGCCCGCAGCTGGCTGGAAGAACATCGCGTCGCCTATGAGTTTCACGACTACAAGGCGCTCGGTATCGACCGCGCCCATCTCGAAACCTGGATCGACCAAGCCGGCCTCGATACCGTGCTCAACCGCGCCGGCACCACCTTCCGCAAATTGCCCGATGCCCAGCGCGAGAACCTGACCCGGGAGAAGGCAATCCAGCTGATGCTCGATCAGCCGTCGATGATCAAGCGGCCCGTGCTGGAGGCGAAGGGCAAGCTGCTGGTCGGCTTCAAGCCGGAGATTTACGCCGGTGCATTCGGCGGCTGACGGCGGGCCGCTGAACTCACGAGGGAAAGAGATGTCCAAGGCCACGCGCGCGACACAGCTTCTTTCGCAGGCAGGCGTCGCCTTCACTGTCCATGTCTATGACTACGACCCCAATGCCGAGCGCGTCGGGTTGCAGGCGGCCGAAGCACTCGGCGAGGCGCCGCATCGGGTGCTGAAGACGCTGATGGCGGAGGTGGACGGCAAGCCGCTCTGCGTCGTCGTGCCATCGGATCGTGAAGTCAGCATGAAAAAACTTGCCAGCGCCTTTCGCGGCAAATCGGCCAACATGATGAAGCCTGCCGATGCCGAGCGGCTGACAGGTTATCATGTCGGCGGCATCAGCCCTTTCGGCCAGAAGAAGACCGTGCCGACGGCGATCGAGGAGGCCGCGCTTGGCGAACCGCTGGTCTACATCAATGGCGGGCAGCGCGGGCTGCAGGTGCGGCTCGATCCGAAGCATGCGTTGAAGGCGCTGAAGGCCGTCGCCGCGCCGCTGATTGCCTGATCGGAGCATGATGCCGAAAAGTGTGAGCGGTTTTCGGACGACATCATGCTCTTACTATTGAATCTAGAGGAAGCGGTCGAGCAGCCGGGCGATCGTCTTCGCCTCGTTTTCGGCAAGCTTGCAACCGATATGGGTCTCGATCGATTTGGCATAGACGGTCCACATGCGCTCGCGAAGCTTTCGGCCGGCATCAGTGATCACCACCCAACGGCCGCGCCCATCTTCAGCGAAGGCCTCGCGCCGGACCAGGCCCTCTTTTTCCAGCCGATCGATCAGCCGGGAAAGATTATACTGGGCCAGCAATGTCCGCTCTTCGATTTCGTAGGGGCGCAGCCTGCCGTCTTGCGAGCGCGCCAATTCCCACAGCACGTCATACCAGGCAAGCGGCGGCATGCCGGCCGCCTTCAGGTCGGCTTCGATGGCGCCAAGCAACCGCTCGCGGGCGCGCATGATGCTCGTCCAGGCAGAGGTGACCGCTTCGCTCGGATTCGACGGTTTTTCAGACATAAATGCAGTTACATCTATCTTGAATTCTGTTACAACCGATATTAGATGCATTTACATCTATCATATTGCCAAGGAGAGCGCCATGAGCAAGCTTACCCTCGTCAGCCATCATCTCTGCCCCTATGTGCAGCGCGCCGCGATCGCGCTGCTCGAAAAGGGCGTGCCCTTCGAGCGAATCAATATTGATCTTGCCGACAAGCCGGACTGGTTCCTGAAGATCTCGCCGCTCGGCAAGGTGCCGCTGCTGCGGATCGAGGAGGACGGCAGTCAGGCCGTGCTGTTCGAAAGCAGCGTCATCTGCGAATATCTGGAGGAAACGCAGCCAGGTGTGGCGCTGCATCCAAAAGACCCACTGACACGTGCCCGCCATCGCGGCTGGATGGAATTCGGCTCATCCGTGCTTTCCGATCTCTGGGGCTATGAGACGGCGCAGGTTGCGGACCAGCTGGACGCCAAGCGCACGGCGCTCATCTCCAAATTCGCAACGCTCGAGAAGGTGCTGACGGACGGCCCCTATTTCGCCGGCAACGACTTCAGCCTGGTCGATGCCGTCTTCGCGCCGGTCTTTCGGTATTTCGATCTCTTCGAGACGCTCGGCGACGGCGACATCTTCGAAGGGCTTGAGCGTGTAAAGCGCTGGCGCAAGGCGCTCTCCGAACGGGCGAGCGTCAAGGCCGCCGTTGGTGAGGATTACCCGCAGCGGCTGATGGAATTCCTCGAAAAACATAACTCGATCCTGCTCAGGCTGCCTGCCGCAGCTTAAAGCCCCGCGAGCGGCCGGACACATAATCCGGCCGCTGTAATTCGGCAGCGGCGCGCTTCATTTTCGCCGCAAACGGGTCTAAGTCTTCCAGCCTCCCACCGTCGATGACAGAAGGCAGGTTGAACCATGACTTTCATGCCCCAGAGCCAGAACACCGTTGATCCCGTCAAGCTGGAAAAGCTTGCGGAAGTCGCCATCAAGGTCGGGCTGCAACTGCAAAAAGGTCAGGATCTGGTGATCACCGCGCCTGTCGTGGCGCTGCCGCTCGTCCGCCTGATCACCAAACATGCCTATCTGGCCGGCGCCGGACTGGTCTCCGCTTTCTATTCCGACGAGGAAACGACGCTGGCGCGCTATCAATATGGTAGCGACGAGAGCTTCGACCGCGCCTCCGGCTGGCTCTACGATGGCATGGCCAAGGCCTATGCCAATGGGGCTGCCCGTCTCGCGGTTGCCGGCGACAATCCGATGCTGCTGTCCGAGCAGGATGCCGGCAAGGTGGGCCGCGCCAATCGCGCCAACTCCACCGCCTACAAGCCGGCGCTGGAGAAGATCTCGAATTTCGACATCAACTGGAACATCGTCTCCTACCCGAACCCCTCCTGGGCCAAGGTGGTCTTCCCCGACGATCCGGAACCGATCGCGATCGCCAAGCTCGCCAAGGCGATCTTTGCCGCCTCGCGCGTCGATGTCAGCGATCCCGTCGCCGCCTGGGCCGAGCACAATGCCAATCTTGGCAAGCGCTCCGCCTGGCTGAACGGCGAGCGCTTCGCCTCGCTGCATTTCCGGGGACCGGGCACCGACCTGACGATCGGCCTTGCCGACGGACATGAATGGCACGGCGGCGCGTCCACCGCCAAGAACGGCATTACCTGCAATCCGAACATCCCGACCGAGGAAGTCTTCACCACGCCGCATGCGCTGCGCGTCGAAGGCCATGTGTCGAGCACCAAGCCGCTCTCGCACCAGGGCACGCTGATCGACAATATCCAGGTGCGTTTCGAGGGCGGGCGCATCGTCGAGGCCAAGGCCTCGCGCGGCGAAGAAGTCTTGAATAAGGTGCTCGATACCGACGAGGGCGCGCGCCGGCTCGGCGAAGTGGCGCTGGTGCCGCATTCCTCGCCGATCTCGGCCAGCGGCATCCTGTTCTACAACACGCTGTTCGACGAAAACGCCTCGTGCCACATCGCGCTCGGCCAGTGCTATTCCAAATGCTTCCTCAATGGCGCGACGCTGAGCCAGGAGCAGATCAAGGCACAGGGCGGCAATTCCAGCCTGATCCATATCGACTGGATGATCGGCTCCGACAAGGTCGATATCGACGGCATCAAGCCGGATGGTTCGCGGGTTCCGGTGATGCGGCAGGGCGAATGGGCCTGAGCGGCATCGTCGTGCGCTGACTGAGCCAGACGCTGGCAAGCACCATAGCGAAACCGCCGATCTGCACCGGCGTCAGGCTCTGGCCGAGCGCCAGCCAGCCGAGCAGGGTCGCGACCAGCGGGCTCAAAAAGCCGAGCGAGGCAACCGCCGAGGGCTCGATGCGCGACAGGCCACGGAACCAGAGCAGATAGGTGAAGGCTGCGCCGATCAGCCCGAGATAGGCGACGCCGGCAATGTTTGCAGCGGTCGGCATCGGCAGCGCCGGTTCCAGGAAAAGGGCGAAAGGCACCAGCAGCATGCCGCCCGCTGTCAATTGCCAAGCGGTGAAGGTGAGGTTTGAGACCGGCGGCGCCCAGCGGCGCGTCAGCACAGTGCCGAAGGCCATCGAGACGGCGCCGGCCAGACCGGCAGCGACACCTATCGGATCGAGCCCCGCCTTCGGCGTCAGCACCAGAAGTCCGACGCCGGCCATGCCGACGAGACCGGCCAGCACGGCCAGCGGCCGGATCGGGTTGCCGAGAAAAAGCCGCGACAAAGCGATGACGATCAGCGGCTGCACCGCGCCGACCGTTGCGGCAACCCCGCCCGGCAGCCTGTAGGCCGAGACGAAGAGCATCGCCCAGAAGAACGAGAAGTTCAGCGCGCCGAGAACGAAAGCCCTTCCCCACCAGATGCCGACAGGCAGCTTTCTGACCAGGAAGAGAAGCAGCAGGCCGGCCGGCAGGGCGCGCAGCATCGCAACCGTCAGCGGATATCCGGCCGGCAGGAAAGCGGTGGTGACGATATAGGTGCTTCCCCAAATGGCGGGCGCGAGCGCGGTTGCCATAAGATCGGCGACATAGCGTGAATTTGTCTTCATATCAAGAATCTCTATTTCAAGATAAATTAATCCTACACCTTCTTATCTTGACGTCAAGATAATGAATGGTATCGATGGAGCATGAGCGAAGACGGCAAGATGGACCATGTCGACAAGATCCTGGCGCAATGGCGACGGGAGCGGCCGGACCTCGACGTCGAACCGATGGGCATCCTCGGGCGTCTGAAACGTCTGAGTACCCATCTCGGCCGCGAGGTGGAGGCCGTGCTCATGCGGCAGGGGCTTTCGTCCTCCGCCTTCGACGTGTTGGCGACGCTACGCCGCGCCGGCGCCCCCCACCGGCTTTCGCCGGGGGCGCTTCTGGAGATGACCATGGTCAGCTCCGGCACGATGACCAACCGCATCGACCAGTTGGAGAAGGCGGGCTACGTCGAACGTATCCTCAATCCGGAGGATCGCAGGAGCGTGCTCATCGCACTGACGGAAAAAGGGCTTGCGACGGTGGAGACCGCCGTCGATGCGCATGTCGCCAATCAGCACCGGCTGGCGAAAAGTCTGAGCGCGGCCGACAAGGCGGAACTCGACAGGCTGCTGCGCAGGTTTCTTGCGGACTTCGAATAGCGCCTATCGAACTGCCGATAGCAGCTTGCGCACGCGATTGAGATGCGCCCTGCGCTTGGCATCGGTGGCCCGGTCCATGTCGTGCAGGCTGAGCATGCGGAAATTCAATCCCTTCGAGCAGAAGGCGGCGATGCCACGCTTCAACAGCCGGCGCACCGGATCGCCCATATAGAGACGCACCAGCCACCAGGGCGAGCCTGTCGTCGTCAGCGCATAGAGCAGCCTGATATTGGTCAGTTGCGGCACGATACGGCCGCCGGCGGCATCATGGCTGAAGGCAACGCCGGGAGCGAAAACACGGTCGAAGAAACCCTTCAGGATGGCGGGGAAATTGAACCACCATTGCGGAAAGACGAAGATCAGGCCTTCGGCAGCCTTCAGGCGGGCGACGATATCGGCAACGGCTGAGGTATCGTAGGGCTGATCGAAATAACCGCTGCGCTCGGCCTTCGAAAGGCGTGGATCGAAATTTTCGGCATAGAGATCGAGCAGGTCGACCGTATGGCCTGCTGCTTCCAGCGCCTCACGCGCAGTCCTTGCCACGGCGGCGGCGAAACTGTCCTCCAACGGATGGGCAAGCACCAGCAGGATTCGCATCGTCAGAACAGGCTTCCCTGCTTCGGCGGTTCGGCGGGTTTTGCGCTGCGCTTCTTGGCACCGGCCGGCGGTGTGCCACCTTCCGTGGTCATCGCGCCGACACGGCCGTCGGCGAATTCGATGGCGATGCCCATGCCGGCGGAGAGGTGAGCAGCCTGCGAGACCGGCCTGTTATCCTCATCGCGAATGACGGCGTAACCGCGCTTCAGCACATTCTTATAGGAGAGCGACTGGAGCACGCGGTCCTGCGCGGAAAGCTCGGCGCGCGCGCGGGTCAGCTGGTGGCGGACCGCCGTATCGGCATGGCGCGAAAGATTGCCGATGCGTTCGCGACCGCGGTCGGTCTGGGTCTTCAGCCGGGCTGGCAGCGAGGCGAGGATGGCTTCGGCGCGGTCGACGCGTGATTTCGAGCGGTCGATCAGCCGTTCGACCATGCGCTCGGCCCGGGCCATGCGCTCGTTCAGCGTCTGGCGGCGCTCGGCGATGCGATTGGACAGCACATCAGGACGCAGATGCGCGGCAACACGCTCGAAGCCGCGACGCTTGTTGATGGTGTTGAGCTCCAGTCCGCGGCCGAGGCCGATTGCCGCCTCGTCGAAACGGCGGCGCGGCAAGGCGAGAAGCTGATCGAGCGACGGCAATGCCCGCATCAGAGCACGCACCGAATGGCGGCGCTGATCCATCTGCCGGTTCATGCAACCCTGCAAGCGCGCGGCAAGAGCGGCGGCTTGCGCCTCCAGCTCCGCCTTGACGGGAACCGCCATTTCCGCGGCCCCCGTCGGCGTCGGCGCACGGATATCGGCGGCATAGTCGATCAGCGTCCAGTCGGTCTCATGGCCGACGGCCGAGATCAGCGGTATTGCGCTTTCGGCGGCGGCACGCACGACGATTTCGTCGTTGAAGCTCCAGAGGTCTTCCAGGCTGCCGCCGCCGCGCGCGACGATCAGCACATCCGGGCGCGGGATGGCGCCTGAGGGTTCCAGCGCGTTGAAGCCGCGAATGGCGTTTGCCACCTCCTCGCCGGAGCCCTCGCCCTGGACCTTCACCGGCCAGACGAGGACATGCACGGGAAAACGATCGGAGATGCGGTGAAGGATATCGCGGATCACGGCGCCGGTCGGTGAGGTGACGACGCCGATGACGCCGGGCATGAAGGGCAGCCGCTTCTTGCGGGCGGCATCGAACAGGCCCTCGGCGCCGAGCTTGCGCTTGCGCTCCTCGATCAGCGCCATCAGAGCGCCGGCGCCGGCCGGTTCCAGCGTCTCGATGACGATCTGATATTTCGAGGAGCCCGGAAAGGTAGTGACCTTGCCGGTAGCGATGACTTCCATGCCCTCTTCCGGGCGGAATTTCAGCCGTGAGAAGGTGCCCTTCCAGATGACGGCGTCGATGCGGGCGCGGTCGTCCTTCAGCGCGAAATAGGCATGGCCCGAGGAGTGCGGCCCGCGATAGCCGGAGATTTCGCCACGCACGCGAACCTGGTCGAAGGCGGTTTCGACGGTGCGCTTGATCGAGCCGGAAAGTTCCGAAACCGAATATTCGGCAAGGTTGGTCGGCGAATCGCCGTCGAAGACGTTGCTCATCCCTCTTTCTATGTCCATCCGCTGGAAACAGGAAGGGTGGCACGGGCTTTGGGATCGGTTTTCCCAGCCGTTGAAATCGTTGTGAGGAGGGGTTCGTCGCCATTGCATCAAGCACGCTCATCTCCTGGCATCCTGCACATGCATACGTTGCGGCCAGGTGGACAAACAACAAAATCGTGTAAATATGTTTTGGTGCGGAACGGATAGTTAGAATACGCGTTTTACCCGAAAGGGATTGCTAACCACCGCAATACAAAGGCTTTTCGGCGAAGATCGCCGGTAAATCTTTGTTAGTTGGCGCTTCCTATGCTTCCCCTCGTTCTCTCTGGGAAGGTGCTGAAATGATTATTCTCACAGCAGCAGCATTGGGCGTCAGCGCCGGGCAGACGCGTTCGGCTGGCGTGATCGCGCTGGTCGCCGCGCTGATCGGAATGACATTCGCGTTGGCGGCGATCACCTCGCCCGGGCCGGTGTCTATTCTCGCATTCGTCTATGCCGTGCTCGGCTATAATGGCGGCCTCATGCTCTTCGTGCTCGGGCTCTATGCCAATCAGCGCCTTCGTCGCGCCATGCGCGTTTCAAACTGACAGCGCGTTTTCACACTGATAAGGGCGTCGCGATCCTTCAGATTGGCTTCCCGCGCTTGCTTTGTTTTTACGCATGTCGTTGTCGCGACATGGTTATCCCATCCTGAAGATTGCCGGCGTCAATTCGTCGCCGGCCGATAGCGGAAGAACTGAACGCCCACGTCCGCCGCCTTCGGAAGCGGTTCCAGATAGGGCGGGATATTGCCCTTGCCGAGCTCAGCATAGAGCCCATCCGGCTTCAGTTTGGTGATCTCGCGGGTCTGCAGATCGCCGAGGCAGAAGGCAAGCACCGTCACGCCGGTCCCCTTCAGGAAGGCTTCCGCCTCCCGCGGCTCCGCCATGCCGATATGCAGCTCCGTCAGCATGCCGCCCTGATTGCGATGATAGGGCGCGGAGAGAACCCGGTTCGCGGTGAAGCGGAGGATCGGCACGCCCATTTCTGAAGGCGCCGAGACCAGTCCGGCCGGTAGCCCGGCGAGCGGCGCCAGCGCCGCTTGCGATGTGCAGGAAATCTTCTTTGCCGGCTCTGCCGCCTTTTTCTGTGCAGCATTCTGCATCTGCAGCGAGATAAACCCGCCACCGACGGCCCAGGCGGCCGGAGCACTGGCGAGCACGGTGACGATATAGATGAAGGCGGCGGCGACATTCTCGCTGTCGCTGTTGGAGATGCGCCTGATATCGATGATCAGCAGAGCAAGCGGCAGGATCGAGATCAGGTTCGAGAACGTCGAACCGCGCACCTGGACCAGCGCGATAGCCCAGCTCGTCATCAGCAGGAAGAGCAGGACCAGGTGGATTTGCACGCGGTCACGCTGGACGACGCGGAAGATGCAGACGGCGATGCCGAACAGGCCGGCCGCATAGAAGGCACCGATCGCGAAGGGATCGGTGCGTGCGAGAGCAAAAATCGACTGCGCTTCCGAAACATTTCTGAGCCAGAGCTCGACCAGCATCGGGTCGAGACCGACCAGCGGATCGCTCAGGCATTGCGGTGCGATCACGATCGCCGAACCGAGAACGCCGGCGCCGACGACGGCGAGTGCGGCAAAGCGCAGGGGCCGGCGCAAGCGGCTGGCAAAAACCGCCGAAAACAACAGCAACCCGCCGCCGATCGCCGCCAGGCTGTAATAGCCGAGCGAGAGATTGTCGCAGGTGACCGTCGAATAAAGCCGGGGCGGCACCGTTGCGAAGAAAAGGATGCTGATCGCAATCGTGAGCGCCAGCCCGAAGGCCTTGGCGGCGGCGGCGAAATTTTCGCCCTCCCACGCCCAGAGCAAGGCAATGGTCAGGCAGACGGCGGCGACGAAGGGGGTCGTCTCGGCGCCGATGGCGATGGCAACGGCTGCCGCGATGCCGGCGACCGCGTAACTCCAGGCGCGACGCTCTGGATCCAGCAGCATCGCGATCATCGTCGCGACCAGCGCCAGCTGCGCATTGTGGTGATCGATGGCGCCCGGCGCGAAACGGTTTCCGGTGTAGATCGCAAGACCGGTCAAGCCGAGACTGATATGCATGGCGGCAACCCCGCCGATGCGCCGGCCGGCGACCGCCATGGCGAGCATGGCGGGCAGGATGAGCGATACCGGCCAGGCGGCGAGCGCCAGCGCTTCGGCCGTCTCGCGGGGCGCAAACAGGCCGAAGAACCAGATGAGCGAGGCGATCGGCATATCGATCAGCCGCGACCAATGCATCAGCGTGCCGCCATCGAGGCCGAGACGGTATTGCATCAGATCGAACCAGCCCTGCCCGGCCAGAAAATCGCGAACCTCGACGAGACGCATTCCGTCATCATTGTCGGGGCCGACGTAATCGGTGGCGACGGAAAGCTTGGTGATGAGGATGGCGGCAGCAAGGATGACGCTATAGGCGATGACGGTTGGCCAGAGACGCGTCAGCAGGTCGCGCAGCCCGCCCGTGGGAGCGGGCAGCCCGCCCCTGGGAGCGTCGATCGCGGAGGATGCATGGGGGATCGGCTGCACAGCGTTCATTGTGGTTAGCGGTTCGTTTCGATACCCGAACTTTAGCCGTCGCCGATCAAGAAAGTGTAAAGCCGTTTGTGGCAGCCGCCGATTTTGCCTGCGTCATAGGGTCTTATTAACGGCGCATGATTTAGGCTGAGCGCGGCTTTCAAGTGTAACGAGTAGAGTCATGGCCCGATCGCGTACCGATAATCTGAATATTGCCGTCCTGCTCCCCTGCTATAATGAAGCGGCGACGATCGGCCCTGTCGTGCAGGGTTTCCGGGCGACGCTGCCCTATGCTGCGATCCACGTCTACGACAACAATTCCACCGACGGCACCGCGCTGCAGGCAATGCTTGCCGGCGCGCATGTCGTGCGCGAGCGGCGTCAGGGCAAGGGTCATGTCGTGCGCCGCATGTTTGCCGATATCGACGCCGACATCTACATCATCGCCGACGGCGATGGCACCTATGCGCCTGAGGATGCCGAGGAACTGGTGCGCACGCTGCTCACCGAGCGCGCCGACATGGTGGTCGGCACCAGGCGCGGCGTGCACGCCGATGCCGGCCGTCAGGGACATGCGCTCGGCAACCGGCTTTTCAACCTGCTCTACCGGATGATCTTCGGCCCCGACTTCACCGATATCTTTTCCGGCTACCGCGCGTTTTCGCGCCGCTTCGTCAAGAGTTTCCCGGCGGTATCTGGCGGCTTCGAGATCGAAACCGAGATGTCCGTGCATGCCTCGCGGCTGAAGCTGCCGGTCAGCGAGCTGGAGCTCGACTACGGCCGCCGGCCGGAAGGCTCGCACTCCAAGCTTTCGACGTTCCGCGACGGCGCCAGGATCCTCTGGATGTTCGCGATGCTGATGAAGGAAACCCGGCCCTTCGCCTTTTTCAGCGCGATCAGCGCCACCTTCATGCTGACGAGCCTCGGCTTCATGGCGCCGGTGCTGGCGGAATATTTCGAGACGGGTCTCGTCAGCCGTATGCCGACCTGGGTGCTGTCAACGGCGCTGATGATGATCTCCTTCATGCTGTTCACCGCTGGCGTCATCCTGGATTCCGTCGCGCGTGCCCGCGCCGAACAGCTTCGTATTCACTATATGAGCCTGGAAAGGCCGAGCGCGTTGAAGGCACCGCTCAGTGCCGCAGGGCCGGTATCGCGTCCGCGTTCCGGCAAGGCGGATGCGGCATGAGGAAGATCGTCCGCTTCACCATCGCCGGCGGCATCGGCTTCCTCGTCGATGCCGGCATCCTGTCGGCGCTGCTCCATCTGACGTCGCTCGGGCCGTTTCTGGCGCGGCTCGTGGCGATCGTCTTCGCCATGGCCGCGACCTGGGCTTTCAACCGCAGCTTCACCTTCGATCGCTCCGGCCGTTCGCTTGCCGCCGAAGGCTTCCGCTATGGCTCGGTCGGGGTGACGGCAGCGCTCGTCAACTACGGGCTCTATTCCGCGCTGCTGCTGTCGCTGCCGCCGCTTCAGCCGCTGGCGGCCATGGTGATCGCCAGCATCGCCTCGATGATCTTCAGCTTCTTCGGCTATTCGCGCTTCGTCTTCCGCGCCGAGTGATTAGAGCGCCGCGCGTCCAATAGGACGCGCTAAGGACGCTCTAACCCTCTGAAGTGGCGCATAATCCTTTCCGAAAATCGATTCCTATTTTCGGGTTATGCGCTAGACTGCCTCCCAGCCGTCCTTCTCGCTGGCCCGGTAGATCGCATCGATCACCTTCTGGTTCAGCTTCGAATTTTCGAGCGTGACGATCTCTTCCTTGCCGTTCGTCACCGCCCGGGCGAAGGCCTCGACCTGCCGCTTGTACTGGCGGCTGTCCTGGAAGCGGAAGATGCGCGATTCAGTGTGGCTGCGGTCGGCAAGCTCGATCTCTTCCGGCCCCCAGCGATTGGCGTTGAAGGGCGACTTGACCTCGATGTACCCTTCGGTGCCGTGGAAGACCATGACCTGGCGGTTGGCCATCTGCGTCGAGATATAGAAGCTCAGCTCGAAATCGCCGAAATCGGCCTTGACGCTCGAATAGATATCCGTGCCGAAATCCGGATCGCGCTCGGTGATCGCCTGGATCCAGAGCGGCTCCTTGCCGGTGGAAAAACGCGTGCCCATAACGGGATAGACGCCGATATCGGGAAGGCCGCCGCCGCCGAGCTCGGGGACGTTGCGCATATTGGCGGGGTCGCGATTGAAATACGTGAAGGCGCCCTGTACATGCCGGAGCGAACCGATGGCGCCCTCGTCGATCAACGAGCGCACCTTCTGCCAGACCGGGGAATAGGTGATCATATAGGCTTCGGTGACAACCACCCGGTTGCGGTCGCGGGCGGCGATCAGATCGTCGATATCGCCTGATTTCAGCGCTAAGGGCTTTTCGCAGAGCACGTGTTTACCCGCATCTGCCGCCTTGATCGACCATTCGATATGCTGCGAGGTCGGCAGCGGGATGTAGACGGCGTCGATAAGGTCGGAGGCCAGCATCTCCTCGTAGGAGCCGAAGGCATGCGGCACCGAGAAGCGGTCGGCCATCTCTCTTGCGCGCCTGAGATCACGGCTGGCAATCGCCGTGACGACGCAATTCTCTGCATCCTGGATCGCCGGAACGACATTGTCGCGGCCGATCTTCGCCGTTGAAATGATACCGAAACGCAGCATGATCCAAGTCTCCCGAACTGATTTCCGCGAACCATATTCAGGCCTTAGCTGCGGCGCAATGGCGCGGCCCGAAATCACGGAAGTTTGCCTTCCCGGATGCGCGGATCGCACTAAGTTGCGCAGGGCGGCATCCTGCCGTATCCGCGATTTCAATTCCTTCACACTTCTGGAGAGCGTCATGGAAATGCGCCGACTTGGAAAAACTGGTCTTTCGATCGCGCCGATCGTCATCGGCGGCAATGTCTTCGGCTGGACAGCCGACGAAAAAACATCCTTCGCCATTCTCGACGCCTTCTTCGACGCGGGCCTGAATACGATCGATACGGCCGATGTCTATTCCTCGTGGGTTCCGGGCAACAAGGGCGGCGATTCCGAGGAGATTATCGGGCGCTGGCTGAGCCAAGCCAAGGTCTCCCGCGACAAGGCCGTTATCGTCACCAAGGTCGGCTCCGACATGGGGCAGGGAAAGACGCTGAAGGAGACCTATATCCTGAAGGCGGTCGAGGATTCGCTCAGCCGGCTGCAGACCGACTATATCGACCTCTATCTCTCGCACTGGCCGGATGAAGATACGCCGCACGAGGAAACGCTCGGCGCCTATGCCAAGCTGAAGCAGCAGGGCAAGATCCGCGCCATCGGCTGCTCAAACTATGATGCGACACTGCTTCAGGCTTCCTTCGCCGCTGCCGAGAAGGCCGGCCTGCCGCGGTACGATGTGCTGCAGCCGGAATATAATCTCTATGAGCGCGCAAGCTTCGAGGGGCCGCTTGCCGATCTCTGCGTCAAAGAAGACATCGGCGTCATCACCTATTTCAGCCTCGCCGCCGGCTTCCTCACCGGCAAATACCGCAGCAAGTCCGATACGCAGGGCCGCGCACGCGAGGGCCGAGTTTCGCAATATCTCGACGACAAAGGCCTGCGCATCCTGGCCGCGCTCGACACGGTTTCAAGCGAGACCGGTGCAGCGCCGGCAGAAATTTCGCTCGCCTGGCTGCTGCGCAAGAAGGGCGTGACGGCGCCGATCGCCAGCGCGACCAGTCTTTCGCAGCTTGAAAGCCTGGCGAAATCGGCGACACTGGCGCTTTCCGATGAGGCGATGGCGCTGCTCGACGAAGCCGGCGCCTGAAAGAAAGAGACGCCATGACCGTGACGATACGTGATGCCCGCCCCGAGGACGAAGCCCGCTGGCGCGAACTGTGGGCGGCCTATCTCGCCTTTTATGACGTCACGGTCGATGCCGATATCACGGATTCCACATGGCGCCGGGTCTTCGATCCGGAGTCGGCAATCGCGATGCGTGTCGCCGACGTCGACGGCAGGATCATGGGATTTGCGCTCTATCTCACCCATGAGGGCACGTGGATCCACGGCAGGGACTGCTATCTCGAAGACCTGTTCGTCGATGCCGATGCGCGTGGCAAAGGCGTCGGGCGGGCGCTGATGGACGATCTCGTTTCGACCTGCAGAGCCAAGGGCTGGTCGCGGCTCTACTGGCATACGAGCGAGCAGAACAGAACCGCGCGAGCGCTCTATGACAGCTATGTCGAGAGCGACGGCCATATCCGCTATAGGATCACCTTTTGAGCGATGGAAAATTCCCATACCATTCGGAATGATCGCCTTTCCAATTGGCCATACCCGGTTTGGTGAGTATGCCGCGCGGGCTGATATAGCTCTGGATCACCCGCTTCGGCCGTTCGTGCCACTGAATATTGAAGGCCCAGAGCTTGGGGAAAAAGCAGAGCGAGGCATAAGGCAGGTGGTCGTGAATCCACCAGGCGAGCCGCTGCCAGTCGCTTTCATCGTGGTAGTGGTCGATCATCCATGGCACGGCGATGCAGACGGCAGCACCCATGCAGCCGTCAAAATCCCTCATATCCCAGATGTGATGCGCTGATGTGGCGGCATTGGTCGAACAGTTCAGTTTGTTCTCGTTGCCGAACCTGTTGACCGTGGGCGAACGATAACCGGAACGGATGTGCAGGCGCCCGAACGTCGCTTCCAGTGGCTCCAGCAATTCCTCGCAAAGCCTCTTGCCCGCGTCGATCGCTAGATCGGGATCTTCGGGGATATTGGGGATGCGATGGAAATCGGCGATTTCGGAATGCAGGAAATCGCGGAGGAAGAAGTTTTGCGACAGCCGCACGCGGCCGAGATCCTCCAGACCTTTCATCGAACCCGGCTTTCGCATGACTTTACCTCCCATGTCGACGGTAAGAATCATCGCCCCGCACCAATTTTCAGTCCACCCGAAATCGATCGGGAACAATTGGCGCGATCCTCGCTTCTTAATGTGTCGCCGCATTCGCGGTTTTTCCCAGAACAAGGATTGAGAAAATGGCCAAGGAAAAGACGTTGGAAGATCTCTTCTACGACACGCTGAAGGACATCTACTTCGCCGAACGGCAGATTTTGCGCGCCCTGCCGAAGATGGCGCGTGCTGCCCAATCCCCCGATTTGAAGGCGGGCCTTGAAAAGCACCGCGAGCAGACCGAAGGACATGTCGAGCGCCTGCAGCAGGTCTTCGAACTGATGGGCAAACGCGCGCAGGGCAAGACCTGCGAGGCGATCCAGGGCATCATCGCCGAGGGCGAGGAAATCATGGAGGAATTCAAGGGCACCCCGGCTCTCGACGCCGGCCTGATTTCGGCCGCCCAATCCGTCGAGCATTATGAAATCGCCCGTTACGGCACGCTGAAGACCTGGGCCGCGACCCTCGGCCTCAAGGATGCCGTCAGCCTGCTAGACCAGACGCTGCAGGAGGAAACGGCCACCGACAAGATCCTCTCTCAGCTCGCCACCACGGCGGCAAACCAGAAGGCAAAGGCTGCCTGATGGAAACGGCGCTCTGATGGTACGGGCGGCCCGGCTTCCATTCCTTACCGGCCGCCCGTATCCTGCTCGCTGTATCTGAAGAAATCGATGAAGGCGCGTAGCGCCGGCCGCATCTGCCGCCGGCTGGGGTAATAGAGAAACGGCCCGGAATAGGGCGCGCACCAATCCTCCAGCACCCGCACAAGTGTGCCGCCCGCCAGTTCGTCGTAGACCCGCATGTCGAACAGATAGGCAAGGCCGGCGCCGTTCAGCGCCGCAAGCAGGGCCAGCCGGTCCTCGCTGACGATCAGCGGTCCATCGACCGAAACGACGAGTTCCTGCCCGTCCTTTTCGAATTCCCAGCGATAGATCGAGCCATTGGTGAAGCGCCGCTTGATACAGCGGTGATGGACGAGATCGCGCGGATGCTCGGGCTTTGGATGATGCTCGAAATATTCGGGCGAAGCGGCGATCACCGTCGTCAGATTGGGCGAGACCCTGACGGCGATCATATCGGCCTCGAGGCTCTCTTCCAGCCGGATGCCGGCATCGAAACCCTCCTTGACGATATCGGTGAACCCATCCTCATTGGCGATCTCCAGGGTGATATCGGGATAGAGGTTGAGAAAGTCGCCGAGCCGGGGAGCGAGCAGCAGATCGGAGGCGAAGCGCGGGGCGGTGATGCGCAGGTTTCCGGCCGGCTTGGCGCGCGTATCGCGGACGGCCTCCAAGGCGATATCGATCTCCTCGAGTGCGGGACGAAGTCTTTCAAGTAGCAGGCGGCCCTCTTCCGTCGGCGCGACGCTGCGGGTGGTGCGCGCCAGAAGCCGCACCCCCAGACTTTCCTCGAGGCTCGATATCGCATGGCTGATGGCCGAGGGCGCGACGAGGAGTTCCTTCGCCGCCGCCCGGAAGCTGCGATGCTCCGAGACGGCGGCGAGAACGGCGAGTTGTGAAAGCTGTGTTCTGTTCATTGATCGAAATGATAGAACAACCTGTTAGAAACTGCATGTATTTTCTGATTGATAGCGCAGCGATATGGTCTGTCGGTACCGCAAGCATCCAGAACAGCGTGATTTCAGGCCGGTCGGCCTAAAATCTGAATCCTATTCTGAATTAAATAGTTAGAGCATAATGTCGTCCGAAAATCGCTCACACTTTTCGGCATCATGCTCTGGCGGCTCAAAATCAGCTCAGAGGAGCACATCATGAAAATCCGGAAACTCGGAAACGATCTGACCGTCTCTGCCGTCGGCCTTGGCTGCATGGGCATGAGCTTTGCCTATGGCGCCAGCGACGATGCGGAATCGATCAGGACGCTGCATCGCGCCATCGATCTCGGCGTCACCTTCTTCGACACCGCCGAAGTCTATGGTCCCTTTACCAACGAGGTTCTGCTCGGCAAAGCGCTGAAGCCGTTCCGCGACCGCGTGGTAATCGCCACCAAATTCGGCTTCAAGATCGATGCCAGCAAGCCGGGCGCTGCCGCCATCGCCGGCGTCGACAGCCGCCCCGAGCATGTGCGAGTCGTGGCCGAGGCCTCGCTGAAACGCCTCGGCATCGAGACCATCGACCTCTTCTACCAGCACCGGGTCGATCCCAACGTGCCGATCGAAGAGACCGTCGGCGCCATGTCGGAACTGGTGAAGGAAGGCAAAGTCCGGGCGCTCGGGCTTTCGGAAGCCGGTAGCGCCACCATTCGCCGCGCCCATGCGGTCCATCCGATCGCAGCCCTGCAGAGTGAATATTCGCTCTGGACGCGCGATCCCGAAGAGGAGGTGCTTGCCACCTGCCGCGAACTCGGCATCGGCTTCGTGCCCTACAGCCCGCTCGGCCGCGGCTTCCTGACCGGGGCGATCCGCAAAGTGGAGGATCTCGCTGCCGACGATTTCCGTCGGCAGGTGCCGCGGTTCCAGGCGGAAAATTTCGACGCCAATGCCGCCCTCGTCTCGACGCTCGAGCGGCTTGCCGCCGAGAAGGGCGTAACGGCGGCGCAGCTCGCGCTCGCCTGGGTATTGAGCCAGGGCGACGACATCGTGCCGATCCCCGGCGCCCGCAAGCTTCACCATCTCGAACAGAATGCGGCCGCTGCCGATATCGTGCTGAGCCCGGCGGAACTCGAGCAGCTCAGCGAAGCGATCCCCGCCGGACAGGTAGCCGGCAAGCGCTATTCGGACGCCTCGCTTGCCATGACGAATATCTGACCTGGAAAAGCCCGGTCGATCACAACCGGCCGGGCTTGCCTTCGGGGCTGGCGAAACTATCTAACGCCATCTCTGAGAACGGGATGACAATATGTCGGACAGGCAGGCAGTCGAACAGACGGTTCATCTCTATGTCGAAGGCATGGCCTTCGCCAATGAGGCAGCCTTGAAAAAGGCCTTTCATCCGAAAAGCTCGATCATCGGCCATTACGAAAATGCGGTCGAATGGCTGACGCGGGACGAATTCATCGCCGCGATCCTGCAGGAGGAGCCGGCGCCGCCCGGCACGCAGCCCTACATGGACATTCAGAGTGTCGATGTCGAGGGTGAGGCGGCAAGCGTCAAGGTCACCGACGATTTCGCCGGAATGCGCTTTACCGACTATCTCTCGCTGCTGAAGATCGACGGCCGCTGGACGATCGTCAGCAAACTCTTCCATCTGCATCGGTGAAAAGACCGGCCGCCATTCGCGACCGGTCCATTATCTGGCGACGTTGGATGAAGCTCAGCTTCTGAGAACACCGCCGGTAAATTTCATCACGCTGGCGACGATCTTCTGCGTCAGCGCCTCGAAATCCTCATCCGTCAGCGTGCGCTCGACCGGCTGGATCTGCACCTCGATCGCCACCGATTTCTTGCCGTCGCCAACCGATGCACCTTCGAAGATATCGAAGACATTGACACCGGTGACCAGCTTGCGGTCGGCACCGGTGGCGGCCTTGACGATGGCGCCTGATGCCACCGCCTTGTCGACGACGAAGGCGAAGTCGCGCCGGACCAGCTGGAAGGGCGACAGCTCAAGCGCCGGCTTGGTGCGCGTCGCCTTGCGCTTGGCCTCCGGCATGGCGTCGACATAGACCTCGAAGCCGCAGAGAGCGCCGGAGACATCAAGTGATTCCAGCGTCAGCGGATGGAATTCGCCGAAATAGCCGAGCACGACCTTCGGTCCCATCTTGATCGTGCCGGAGCGGCCGGGGTGATACCATTCCGGTCCACCCTGCTCGATCTGGATATTGCCCATCGGCAGGCCGCAGGCTTCGATGACGGCGAGCGCATCGGCCTTGGCGTCGAAGACGTCGACCGGCTTGCCACCGCCCTTGGCGGCGTTCGACCAGGCGCGACCGGCGCCGGCAAGCGAGGCCGTGCCGCGGCGGATGCCGCCGGCGACGCGGCGCTGACCGTCCGGCCGATCGTTCTCATAAGTGCCGGAGACCTCGAAGAGGGCGACGTCGCCATAACCCTTGTCGGCATTGCGCTGGGCAGCAGACAGCAGGCCCGGCAGCAGCGACGGGCGCATATCCGACATTTCGGCGGCGATCGGGTTGGCAAGCTTGAGGGCGGGCGAGCCGCCGCCGAAGAGCTTGGCCTGGTCTTCCGGAATGAAAGACCAGGTGACGGCTTCGAGCATGCCGCGCGCGGCGAGCGCGCGCTTGGCGAGGCGGCTGCGGATCTGCAGCGTCGTCAGGATCTTGGCGTTGACGGCCGCATGGCTTTCAAGCGGCGCCGGCTTGATATTGTCGACGCCGTGAATGCGCATGACTTCTTCCACGAGATCGGCCTTGCCGTCGACATCGGGACGCCAGGAGGGGACGGCGACGGAGACGCGCTCGCCGGAACCGGAGACGGTGAAGCCGAGGCGCGTCAGAATCGTGTTGCTTTCCTCATTCGAGACGTCGAGGCCCGTCAGGCGCTTGACCTCCGAATAGGGGAAGTCGACGATCTTCGGTTCGTAACCCTTGTAGCCGACAATCTCGGCCTTGGCCGGGGTGCCGCCGCAAAGCTCCAGCACCAGCTCCGTCGTGCGCTCAAGACCCGGAACCATATATTCCGGATCGACGCCGCGTTCGAAACGATAGCGGGCATCGGTGATGATGCCGAGCGCGCGGCCGGACTTGGCGATGTTCATCGGATCCCAAAGAGCGGATTCGATCAGCACGTCGACGGTGTTTTCATCACAGCCGGAATGTTCGCCGCCCATGATGCCGCCGATCGATTCGATACCGTTCTCGTCGGCGATGACGACATTGTTCGGGCCGAGCTTATATTCGCGCTGGTCGAGCGCCAGCACGGTTTCGCCTTCTCTAGCGCGGCGCACAGTCAGGTTGCCCTTGACCTTGGCGACGTCGAAGACGTGCATCGGCCGGCCCTGATCGAAGGTCATGTAATTGGTGATATCGACGAGCGCATTGATGGGACGCAGGCCGATGGCGAGCAGCCGCTGCTGCATCCAGCGCGGGCTCGGGCCGTTCCTGACGCCGCGCACCAGGCGCAGCGCGAAGCCCGGGCAGAGCTTCGGATCGTCGAGATCGAGCGTCAGCTTGACCGGCGTCTCACCCTCGACGGCGAAGGACGGGGCGGGCCGCGTCTTCAGGGTGCCGAGGCCGGAGGCGGCGAGATCGCGGGCGATGCCGTGGATCGAGGTGCAGTCCGGCCGATTGGGCGTCAGGTTGATCTCGATGAGAGGATCGTCGAGATGAGCATAGGCGGCATAACTCTGGCCGACCGGCGCATCCTCGGGCAGATCGATGATGCCGTCGTGACTGTCGGAGATCTGCAGCTCCTTTTCGGAGCACATCATGCCATGGCTTTCGACGCCGCGGATATTGCCGACGGCGAGCGTGACATCGATGCCGGGAACATAGGTTCCGGGCGCCGCGAAGGCGCCGATGAGACCGGCGCGCGCATTCGGGGCGCCGCAGACGACCTGGACCGGTGCTCCGGAACCGGTGTCGACCATCAGCACCTTCAGGCGGTCGGCCTGCGGATGTTTTTCGGCTGAGACAACTCTGGCGATGACGAAGGGCTTGAATACCGCCTTGTCGTCGACATCCTCGACCTCCAGCCCGATTTCGGTGAGGCGCGTGCAGATTTCATCGAGGCCGGCATCCGTTTCCAGATGCTCTTTCAGCCAGGAGAGCGTGAATTTCATCGTCCCAATTCTCCGTTCAAGCGCTGAGGCCGCCGAACAGCGTCGGCATGTCGAGCGGGCGGAAGCCGTAATGCGTCATCCAGCGGACGTCGGCGTTGAAGAAGTCGCGCAGGTCGGGCATGCCGTATTTCAGCATGGCGATGCGATCGAGGCCCATGCCCCAGGCAAAACCCTGATATTCGTCCGGATCGAGCCCGCCGTAACGCAGCACGTTCGGGTGGACCATGCCGCAGCCGAGGATTTCCATCCAGTCGGTGCCCTCGCCGAACTTGACGATCGGACCGGAGCGGTCGCACTGGATATCGACCTCGAAAGAGGGCTCGGTGAAGGGGAAGAAGGACGGGCGGAAACGCATCGTCACGCTGTCGACCTCGAAGAAGGTCTTGCAGAATTCTTCCAGCACCCAGCGGAGGTTGGCGACATTGGCCTTCTTGTCGACGACCAGGCCCTCGACCTGATGGAACATCGGCGAATGGGTGGCGTCCGAGTCCTGGCGGTAGGTCTTGCCGGGAATGATGATACGGATCGGCGGCGTCTGCGCCTCCATGGTGCGCACCTGCACCGGCGAGGTGTGGGTGCGCAGCACCTTGCGCTCACCATTCTCATCCGGGTTGAAGAAGAAGGTGTCGTGCATCTCGCGGGCCGGATGGCCCTCGGGGAAATTCAGCGCGGTGAAATTGTAATAATCGGTCTCGATGTCGGGACCTTCGGCGATCGAGAAGCCCATGTCAGCGAAGATCGCGGTGATCTCGTCGACGATCTGGCTGATCGGATGGATACGGCCGCGCTCGGCGGGCGAAGAGCGCACCGGCAGGCTGACATCGACCGTCTCGGCTTTCAGCCGCGCATCGATCGCCGCTTGCCGGAGCGTCGTCTTGCGGGCGGTGAGCGCCTCGGTCACCGCGTTCTTCAGAACGTTGATCGCCGCGCCCTTGCTTTGGCGCTCTTCCGGCGTCATGGCGCCGAGCGTCTTCAACAGTTCGGAGACGGAGCCCTTCTTGCCAAGGGCGGAAACGCGCACGGCTTCGAGCGCCGTTTCGTCATCGGCGGCGGCGATTTCGGCGAGCAGCGATGTGTTGAGCTGGTCGATATCTGACATTGTCACTTCTTTCCGTCCAGTATCAGGCGGGCGATCGGGAGGCAGGCGGCGCCGGCCGGCGCCAGGAATATAAAGAAAGAAAAACCCGCGCTAGCCCAAACCAGCGCGGGTTTCCCAAATCATAAATTCAAAAGCTTGGGAAGCGCTGGTTACTTGACCGCGCCTTCAAACTCGTTCGCCGTGCCGGCTTCCTTGAGGTATTCAAGAGCCTTCTTGGCGGCGCTGACAAGCGCGCCGAATGCTTCCGGCTCGTGGATCGCCATGTCGGAGAGAACCTTGCGGTCGACTTCGATGCCAGCCTTGTTCAGGCCGTCGATGAAGCGGCCGTAGGTCAGGCCGAATTCACGCACAGCGGCGTTGATGCGCTGGATCCAAAGCGCACGGAAGTTGCGCTTGTTGACCTTGCGGTCGCGGTAGGCGTACTGCTTCGAACGGTCGACAGCAGCCTTGGCGGTACGGATGGTGTTCTTGCGGCGGCCGTAAAAGCCCTTTGCTGCCTTCAGAACCTTCTTGTGCTTGGCATGAGAGGTGACGCCTCTTTTTACACGTGCCATATCATGATCTCCTTAAATCTAGCGTTCGCGGACGAGTCTCAGAGACCGTTCGGCAGGTAATTCTTGATAACCTTGCGGCCATCCGGTTCTGCGAGAACCATGGTGCCACGTGCATCGCGAATGAACTTGTTGGAACGCTTGATCATGCCATGGCGCTTGCCGGCAGCGGCAGCCTTGACCTTACCGGTTGCGGTGATCTTGAACCGCTTCTTGGCAGAGGACTTCGTCTTCATCTTGGGCATTTTGCTACTCCTTCTGTCCTCCCTGCGCGCTTTATCAAAAAAGCCCCTCTCGCGAAGTCCGGTTCTCCGGCCGTCGCAACAAGGTGCGGGAGCGTTTGTTGTTGATCTGCGGCATCGGCGACGAACCGTTCCGCAAGCATTCGAAACTGCCACGGCATGCCCTGCCGGTCAGTTCGGACGCGCGCTTATAACCGCAGCGTCATGAAAGTGCAACGGGGCGGCGGAGGAATCTTCGCGCCTCCCGAAATACAGTGGCAGAAAGCACAAAAGCCGCCCTTGCGGACGGCCTTGGGCGAAAAACTGCCTGGCGCTTATTTCGGCGCCAGCACCATCATCATCTGGCGGCCTTCGAGCTTGGGTTCGGCTTCGACCTTGGCGAACTCGATCGTATCGGCCTTGACCTGCTGCAGAAGTTTCATGCCGAGTTCCTGGTGGGCCATTTCACGGCCGCGGAACTTCAGCGTCACCTTGACCTTGTCGCCTTCGTCGAAGAAGCGACCCATCGCCTTCATCTTCACCTCATAATCATGGGTGTCGATGTTCGGGCGCATCTTAATTTCTTTGACTTCGACGATCTTCTGCTTCTTGCGCGCCTCGGCAGCCTTCTTCTGGTTGGCATATTTCAGCTTGCCCAGATCGAGGATCTTGCACACCGGCGGTTCGACATTGGGGGAAATTTCGACGAGATCGAGGCCGGCTTCTTCCGCCATTTTCAAAGCCTGGTCGGTGGGCACGATGCCGACATTCTGTCCATCAGCTCCGATCAGCTGAACTTTGGGAATGCGGATTTCACGGTTCGAGCGCGGTCCGTCCTTCACGGGCGCATCGGTTTTAAAAGGTCTGCGAATGGTCGTATTCTCCTCGCGTTGTTTTCGGAACGTTGCAGCCTCGCGCTCCCGATCAGGGGCACAAACGTGTCGCGTCATCGCTGCAACGGAGTCAATATCATCCTTTAGCGGAAAAATCACCCGCTGTCAGCCTGCCAAGAATCTGTTTTATAGGCCAAAACAACAGGAGTTTCGCCGATGTCCGATCAGATGCCCGATTCCGCGCCGCAGTTCCTGACGGTCGGCGACGGCGAAGCGGCGCGTGAGATCGCCATGCTCGTCCGCCCGGCGCAAGCCGGCAATGGCGCACCGGCACTTGTCTGGCTGTCCGGCTACCGCTCCGACATGAGCGGCACCAAGGCGGTGGAACTCGACGGGCTGGCGGCAGAACTTGGGCTCGCCTGCATCCGCCTCGACTATTCCGGCCACGGACTTTCCGGCGGCAGCTTCGGCGACGGCACGATCTCGCGCTGGCTGGAGGAGGCGCTTGCCGTCATCCGCCATGTCGCGCCCGATCGGGTGATCCTCGTCGGCTCGTCGATGGGCGGCTGGATCGCGCTCAGGCTGGCGCAGGAGCTTGCGCCGCAGGGCGGCGTGACGCTCGAAGGCCCAAAGCTCGAAGGGATGGTGCTGATCGCACCCGCCCCCGATTTCACCTCGGAGCTGATCGAGCCGAACCTCAAGGCGAAAGAGCGCAAATCGCTGGCCGAGCGCGGCTATTTCGAAGAGCGTTCGCAATACAGCCCGGAACCCAACATCTATACACGGGCGCTGATCGAGGACGGCCGAAAGAACCGGGTGCTCGACGGCATCATCGAAACAGGCTGCCCGGTGCACATTCTCCAGGGCATGAAAGACGCCGACGTGCCGCATGCGCATGCGATGAAACTGGTCGAACATCTTCCCGCCGACGACGTGGTGCTGACCTTCGTCCGTGACGGCGATCACCGCCTTTCCCGCCCCGGCGATATCGCGCTTCTCTTGAGTGCCGTCAAAGGCATCATCCGTTCATCAACAAATAGGCAGATGCCCACTTGAATGGCAGAGGCGGATAAATTCACCTGAGGCAGGTCCCCCAACCCGTTGCATTTTAACCATATCGGCGGGTCGTAAGGTCTTCCCAAGAAGTAACGATTGACTCTTTCCGGCCCTCTCCATTAACACTTTGTTAATAAATAAGGGCGATGCAAGGAAAGAGCGGGCGTGCGGATCAAGGGTATCTTTGTGGCCATGATGGCCATGTTTGCGATGGCGACGGCCGCCATACCAGCCCCCAGCAGAAATGCTTCCATGGTGACAGGCAATGCCACCTCACAGCCGATCGGCCACTACGATTTCTGTCAGATCCACCGCAATGAATGCGGCGCAGACCGCAATGCAGGCCCGGTCGCCATGAACCCGGGGAAGTGGTCGCTCGTGCGTTCGGTCAACGCCACGGCCAACCGCACGATCACACCGATGACCGACAAGGAAATCTACGGCAAGGATGAGATCTGGGCCTATCCGACCACCGCCGGCGACTGCGAGGATTTCGCGCTGTTGAAGCGCCGCATGCTGATCCAGCGCGGCTTTCCGGCTGCCGATCTGCTGATGACCGTCGTGCGCAAGCCGGATGGAGAAGGCCATGCGGTGCTGACGCTGCGCACCGCCGAGGGCGATTTCGTACTCGACAACCTCGCCGCCGACGTCAAGCCGTGGTTCGGGACCCCCTATTCCTTCGTCAAGCGCCAGTCGAGCTACAATGCCGGCCGCTGGGTCACCATCGAAAACGGCCGCGACGTCCTGGTCGGCGCGCTGCGGTAAGGGTTATAATAGAGAATGTGGAAAGGCCGGCGGTTTGCCGGCCTTTTGCTTTTTGGGAGTTGGCTTCACCTCTCCTCCCTCATTCCTGTGCTCGTCACAGGAATCCAGCCACGGCGCGTCTGCGCCGTGAATGACTTCGGTGCTTGAGACTTTTAGCTATCCTTCGATTTCGCTTCGCCAGGCAATGAAGCCCGAATCGAGGTTCTCCCGCCGCGCGGACGCGCGGCTGCTGGATTCCTGTGACG